>JAISZY010000014.1 GCA_031284375.1 Tannerellaceae bacterium
TAGCTCGGAAATTTGACCTATTTTTGTTTCCATAACAAGCGATAGATTTTGTTGTTTATTAATAGTTTATATCACCACTACTATACAACTTTTTTCTGTTCGCTTGTTTTTTTACGCTATTTATTGGAAGTGGGAAACTTTAATTAGATGCGTCAGCCCTGGCGGTTGCCCTGGAAAAATTAAGATGCGTCATCCCTTGTAGAGAAAGATCGTAACGGAGATGATCGGACTATTGAAGAAGCAAAAAAGGGAATTGTTACTTGTCTTTTTGTGATGCTTCACATTTTTGACACCATTTGTATGTAAGGTTCGGTCTTTGAAAAGAAAATTTGTCAAAGCCTCTACCAGAAGAAACTAACGTTGCATGGCTGTTATGGAGGTGGCGAAAATTTTGGAAATAGAAAATTCTCTATGGAACTACTATGGAACTCCTCATACATTTCATGATCGGATACTTGCAACATCTTTAGTATGGATATTGCCTGATCCGCTGCATTTCCTTTCTTTATGGTCATAGCGGAAAGTATCTCAACAATCATCATCTTATTCAAACTCCCGGTATGCGCCGAATGCCGCCAGATTGTCCTCTCCCAGCCGGACGGGCACAGGCAAAAACGGTTCATTCAACTGTTCACATATTTGTTTCCATAAGGCTGTGCGAGCATAGATTTGATGGACAAATTGGAAAGGTGTTTCGAGCAACAGTTCCTTTGCCGCCTGTATTTCCCCTTTATCAATAAGGAGTTGCACCCTTCTTTCTATCACCCATTCATCATCGAGGGCATCTACCATGGACAACCATTTTTCGCGCATCGCAATGGATTTGTCTTTTGTGTTTCTTAACAATTTATCCCGTTCTATCACAACTTGAGGATGGATTTGCAACCATTGTTCCTGTATGTTTAAGATTGTTTCCAAAGCTTTATCTTTATTCCCTTTTATAGTTAAGACTCTGCTCAATACCATTTTGGATAGCCCAAGATTTGTATCGGACAATATCTTTATCGCTTCTTCAGGCCGGTTTCTTCCCGCAAGCCAAACGCCGTAATAAAATTTCCAAAGTTCATTTTCTTTACCTAACGTTGAATTGACAGCCCATTTAAATGCTTCGTCCAAATCTTCCATACCCGATGGCGCCCATAAACATTCCGTTGTGGCCGGCGGTTGAGGCAATTCGCTTTTTAAGAGATAAGCTTCTTGTAGTTTGAGCCAGATATCGACTTCATGCTTCCGGCTCCAGCCAAACAATGGAATATCATTTACCGGATGCAATTTTACCACCGGCGTTTTCAACGAATAAAGGTTCAGATCCCGGTCGCTTGGAATCCAGTATTCTGTATGCCATCGTGTTTCGCCAGGTTTCATTTTGAGCTTAATAGACTGGTCGCCGATAGGGCCTCCCTGTATTTCCGCATAAGGCTGCTTTTTTGCCGTGCTTACTACCGACCATATTGTATCTTTACCGGTTCCGTAACTCCACAATTTTATTCCTCCTGCTATATTGCTGTCTGCAACATGGTAAAGCCCCGTTCCCAATGAAGGAGTATAGACTCCGAAAGCATTTATATCTTTTGTTTTCCAGAAGTAGCCTGTCATTTCTTTTATGTCGGCTTCACGTCTGGGGCCATCTTTCTGCCAATCAATTGTATCCATGATGGACGAATGTACCAGTACTTCGCCTTTCGGAAAATGGTACTGTGTATCCGGTACCGACGGTACGGCGGCATTTGACCATGACATCCACGGATACGCTTCTTTCCCCGGATTATGAAAAACCACGCGCTGTGCCAGAAAATTGTCGTCTTTTCCCAATGAATATTCGACTGACCATTGCATACCAAACCGCAGCTCGCGTTCACCGCATGTTACATAAACCCTGTCTGCTTCCCTGTCGATTTGGTAAAGCGTTTTCTCATTTTGAGAGGGAGTATGCGATATTGGGAAGCTAACCTCAATCCCTCCGGCAACAAAATAAAAACGAGGAAGAATCCGGGTATAGCGAATGATATTGGGGACATATAAAACTTCTTTGCCCGATTCTTTATGTATCATCGAATACACTTTGCCTCCCAAATCGGGACAAATCACGGCTTTCAGGTACCGGTTTTCAATTGAGATAAACCGGTACTCTTTAGGTACCGGTCTATTCGAAGTTTCACTATAGCTTAAATACGGATAAACGCCATTGGGGTCGTAGACCGTCGGCGTCGGGCCTGCCGGAGTAAGTAAATGGGTAAGTATGTATTCGCTATATTCACGGCATCTAACATCCGGATATTTATTCTCTTCCATGGAATATATACTGCAAATGAATACGAACCCAAACAGGAAAATATATTTTTTCATGCCATTATTATTTCAATTCTTCACTTATTGCGTCGATTAATACTTTCCCTTTATTTATATCCTCAGCGATTTTTGTTTCGTCGAATGTTTTTTCTTTTGTTAACACAGCTAATTGTTCATCAAGCTGTTTAACCAACCTGTTCACTGAGGAATTGGGTGGGTATTTCGATGCTTTTTCCTTTATTATCCTTATTTTTTCGTAATCGACAATGCCTTCGCGCAATTTTTCAAAACGGATACAACTGTGGCCTCCGGGATAGATCAGGAAGCAATCCCCCGCAGCCCAGGAACCGTGGCGGGCATCTCGGTTCGGGTCTTCAGGCCAGGCATCGTAGGCCCAACGAAGAAAGCCGTCGTAACCTCGTGCAGCGCTGTACCAACTAATCCATCGCCCTTCAACCGGAGGCGAGAACAGGAAGTTGTTCGGTGCGGGCGGATTACAGCATACATAGAATGTGGACAACCGGCCTTGGGTTTTTCTCGCTTTCAGCTCTGCTTCCGCCGGCTCGTTCGGATAAAGACAACTGTAATCATCCAACAATGAATCCAATTCCTTGTGCCAGTCGCCTGCATAAGTGATTTTCCAATCTTTTGAATGCGCTTTTGTTGCTTGGATTGCCGCCAGGGTTTGTGGCATGGGATTTTCGTTTATTCCGATATAGGTAATACCAAACCAGCCTTTTTGCTCCAGGTGTTTTTTCAGATCGGTCAGGAATATATGCCAGTGTTTTACAAAATCTTCCGTTCCCGGCTCCCAGGATTGATAAACATAATTCCCGGTTGCTTCATCCATGTAACGAAACCGGTTACCCCACGGAATAGCCGTATATACCGTGATAGCTCTGTTGATGCCACATTCCATGGCGAGTTGGACATATTCGTCAAATATTTTGTAACCAAATTTCCATGTGTCGTTTTTTAACTTTACCCATTCAATCATTCCCTCTTCTATCATAAATGAATTATCCGACCAGGGGGAATGTACCGCATAGGTGGTGATATATGTACCACCGGCTTCGGCATAGGGTTTCAGATGCTGTTTTAACAATACTTTATGCTCTTCCGACCAGGGTTCTTGATGGTTATACCAGGCCACAGCCCACGGATTCTGCCAAAGGTCGAGACGATGTTGCCAGTCTTTGGGATCGGGGAGCATCTGGCTCTGTACATTTATGCTGATATGGAGTTCTTTACTCTGTTTTGAGGTTTGTATGGCCAGATTTCCGTTATATACTCCGGGTTCCGTACCGGACGGAATATCTACCGATACCCATATCGGGCGGACGCTTCCGGCAGGGAGGTCAAACCGGTCGAATGGCTCAAACCGGTCGGGCATCATAAAGCCGTTGCTGTAAGGCGAAATACCACAGATTGCATCTTTGGAAGCATAGGGATAGTTTGCAATGACATACCGTATCATGTTGACCTTTATATTTTTCACCGGAATGGTGGTAGTTCCATCCTTTTTTAAACTGCTGATATTTACACGTACCTGTTCCAGTGCATCGGACGACCAGACCAATATTTGCATATTCGCTCGTTCACCGCGCCATGCCGTGCAGCTATATTGCGTAGCGCTTTTTTCCACCTGTGGCTTTTCACGCCTGAAATAGAGCTTGTCCGTACTGCCGAATGCGGCATTCAGGCCTTCCTGCCCTACCCACGACAATGGCTTCACAATTTCTTCCATATCGTACTCAGGATGATAATGGGAGTCGGGAACGGGCAATAATTTTGAATTAATTTCTCCGCGTTTGTCATACATCTGTGCCGAAATGTTTCCGGCACAGATGATAAGAATGTATAATAAAACGTTTTTCATGTTTTTGCTTTTATTGCCAACCCTCGTTTTGATCCAGTGTCCCTTTTGATAATTGTACTTGTTGGGAAGGAATAGGGTCGAGATAATGTTTAGGACTCACAAATTTTCTTGCCGAAGCCGGGTCAATAACCATGAAGCCATCGGCATCCACTTGAATATCTATTCCCGGCCTTAAAGTCGGATATCGTGCCTGATATTCTGTGCCGACAAATTTTACGCCTTTCAAGGATTGAGGCAGGACGGTTTCTGCTGTTTTCCACCGTCTCAGGTCTTCGCGTCGATATCCTTCAAAGGCCAGTTCGACAGTACGTTCACGGCGAATTTCTTCCTGCATGTTCAATCCGTGGGCCGTTGCAAAGCTATTGGTCAATCCGGGCATGTTAACCCGTTTGCGCAATTCGTTTATCGTGCGTTCAAGGTTGGTATCGGATATGTATTCGTTCTTTTCGTACAATGCTTCCGCCAGAATCAGGAGGACTTCACCGTAACGAAATTCTTTGAAATCATATTCAGCCCTGAAATGTGTAGAATTGAGATCTTCTCCCAGGAACTTCCGCAGCATGTAACCGGTCAATGTCGCATTGGTACCGACAAATCCGGGATAAGTAACCTGCCAAATTCCACCTTCGAAAAATATGCTGCTCCCCGGAACGATGAATGTCATCTCCATACGCGGATCCCGGTTCTCAAATTCGCTCGCCAGTTCGTCGTAACCTTTGAATATAGGCGATTTGGTTATCGGAAGACCGTCGGTGGCCAAATACATATCCGCCATATTTTTGGTTGGCACCATTGCATTGAACCAAAGCTCTCTTGTCCAGTTGTGAGTTACCCACTGGCTGTAATAATACCTTCTGGCAAGCAATACTTCATTGGAATCGTCTCCTTCGAGTATAAACAGGTATTTGTAACTTTCAATACCTTTGTTTTTAAACAGTCCGTATTCATTGGAAGCAACGACTTTTTCGGCAGCGTCAATTGCCTTATCCAAATAAGAATTGGCATTGGCCTCTCCACGGAATTTTGCCCATGTTCCCTGATAAAGCGCAACGCGCGCTTTCAGCGCCAAAGCGGCGCCCCGGGTAGTACGCCCCAGTTCGTCGGAAGTAAGTTCGCTTTGCAAAGGCAATTTATCAATGGCCTTATCTATGTCTTCGAGAATAAAGTCTATAATTTCCGATTGAGAAGATTTGCGACTGTATAATTCGGGTGAATTTACATCCAACACGACTGTTATCTTGGGTACACCTCCGTATTTCTTTACGAGGTTCCAATAATTGTACGCTCTGAAAAACAAGGCTTCGCCTACCCAACGGTCTATTTCTTCGCCCAAACCCGATTCTTCGGCTTTCATCAGCATGTAATTTGTCGAGCGGATAAATTCGTATGATTTATCCCATTCATAGTTATTTGCCGATACCAGATACGAACCGTTGCTGACTTCGTTGGGACTGCTTTCGAATGCAATGTCGGAATTACGATCTATGTATTGAGGCGCTTCCAACAGGCTGAAATAAAAATCGTTTGCTACTAATTGAAAATCGGCGGAAGATTTCCAGTATGCAGGGTCCGACACTTGATCTTTCGGACTGAGATCCAAATCTTTCTCACAAGCGGAAAAAGCAATAACCGTCAGAGCCAATGTGATGATATTTATCTGTTTTCTCATGTTGTTAATTTTTAAAAAGTTATATCAATACCGAAGGAATAATAACGCTGGAACGGATAATTACCGCCCCAATCGGCGGATTCGGGATCCCAGCCTCCTTTTACTTTATGATATTCCCACAAATCCTGTCCACTAAGATATACACGGGCCTTTAAGATGGCAGCCTTTTTCGTTAAAGCGGAAGGAAGCGTGTAGCCTATCTGTATGTTTTTAAGACGAACATAGGCGGCGTTAATCTTCTGAAGCGTGGACTCCTGGTAGTTCCAATGGCGGATATCCCCATGCGACAATTTGGGATAATAGCCATCCGGACGGTCTTCATTCCAAGTTTGCAGGTAGTAGAAGCGCGGCGGTTGCCTCCACCATTCGCTCCATGGCATTGCATACTCACCGGTACGGAACAACGTCCTTTTTCCGACTCCCTGGAAAAATGCGGAAAAGTCGAATCCTTTTACACTTACGCCTGCTGTGATGCCGTAGTTGTAACGAGGCGTCATATCTCCTACAAATTTCACATCCCCGTCGTCGTTTGTTCCGTAAGTGGATATCTTTCCGTCGTTGTTCAAGTCTTTGAATCGGGCATCCCCGATGCCAATGTTGCTCGGCACACCTTCCAACTTTTTGTATTCTTCCAATTCGGCCTGGGTGCGGATAAGTCCGTCAAATTCGTAGGCGAAATAACTGTCCACCGGATAACCTTCGCGGATTCTGTTATATCCCAACACATACGTATCGCTTCCGCCATAATTTGCAACCCTATTCCGTGCATCGCTCAATACAAGTTTTGCAAAATATGCAACAGCGCCAATTTTATCTCTCCATCCTACAGCGGCTTCGAATCCCCAGGTATTTAATTGTCCTGAATTTGAATAGGGCGCTTCCGCCCCCAAAAGGCTTGGATAGGTAACAGGGATCAGCATGTCTTTGTTTTTTTTCCAGAAATAGTCGAATGAAATATCAAGCCTATTTTTAAGAATAGCAGCATCCAGGCCGATATTTTGGTTGATGATGGTTTCCCATCTACGGCCTCGTGCAACCATACGGTCCAAATGAATAGATTGTGTACGGGAACCCGCTCCGAAAGGATAAATCAATGTTTCACCACCATCGTTTTTACGGAATGTAAGTTTCTGAATAAAATCGTACAGGCCGATTCCTTCCTGATTTCCGGTTTCACCGTAAGATGCACGCAATTTAAGTTCGTTTATGAAATTTACGGGTTTCATAAATGCTTCTTTCGATATACGCCATCCGGCAGATACGCCGGGGAAAAATCCCCATCGCTGGTCGGCGCCTGAAAATCTTGAACTTCCATCGTATCTCATATTCGTTTCAAACAGGTATTTTTCATCAAATACATAACCAAACCTGCCGAAGTAGGAATTGATGCTCCAATGGTTACCTCCGCCCGAATTCATCATGTTGTTGGTATTACCCAAGTTTAAATCCCAAAGGTCGTTTTTGAAACCGTCGCGCCAAGCGCTGAATTGGTCATAATTATTTTCTTCGTGCGCCACACCTCCCATTGCATCTATACTATGCTTTTTTCCTAAGTTTTTGTTGTACTGAATGTAGGTAGTATAATTACGATATTGCGTTTCGGCGTTTGTTTGGGTCAGGTTGGCCTCGTCGGGTGTTACGATTGAATAATATGCTACTTGATCGTCCCAAGTATATAAAGGAACTGATCTGGCCGGATCTTTCGAATTCATGGATGTTTGTATAATACCGGCTTGTAGTATTACTTTAAATCCACTGAAGACATCCGCTATCAACTTGAAATTGGTGTTGATCTGATTGGTTCTATAATGAGATACGGCGCCACTTTTAGCCATGGCTACGGAATTATCCCATCCACCTTGTGCAAAGTAGTTTCCATACGGTGTATAGACCGGATGATTCGGCATATCAAAGACGCCTTCGCCAATAACCCAGTCGCCAACCCCTCCAATACTACTGCGGTTCTGTCCTTCGTAAGATACTTTGGTTTCCAGTTTAACTCTGTCGAAAAAATAATAATCGTAATTTAACCGTAGGTTATACCTTTTGTTATTATCGTTCGCATATTTGACAACACCTCGCTGGTCGATGTAGCCTGCCGACAGATAATAAGTTGAGTTATCACCGCCACCCGATATGCTCAGACTGTGTTTCTGCTGGAATCCGTTGCCCAGAAGCTCTTTCATCCAGTCGGTATTGGTAAAGAACAGCATCCAGCCTTCGTATAGTGGGTGAGGGACCGGATTCGGATCGTTGTTCAGAATCCTGTTTAGATAATCTTCGGCGTACATCGGCATCGCTCCGTTGTGGATATTTGCTTCGTTATCCATAATGGCCATTTCGTAAGTAGTCGGGCTTTTCATCATTCCTGCACTTTGGGTTACTGCGAAGTTGCCACTGTAACTGATTTTTGGTTTGCCCTGTTTACCTGATTTGGTTGTTACCAAAAATACGCCGCCCGACGCTCTTGCACCGTATATGGAAGCTTGCGAGTCTTTCAATATGCTTATCGACTCGATGTCGTCCGGGCTTAACAGATTGATATCCCCTGCAACGCCGTCGATAATGACGAGTGGTCCGCGTTCTCCGTTGTTATCGTTGGTCGTAGAAATCCCGCGTACTTTCATATTGAAGGATTCATTGCCCGGTTCGCCGGAATATCTTTGGATGAGCATTCCCGGTATTTCGCCCTGGAGTGCGGAAAGCGGGTTGTTCACCGGCCTTGCCTGCATCACTTCGGAAGAAAGGGTGGCCACGGCGCCAGTCAGGTTCGTTCTTTTCCGTGTGCTGTATCCCACGACGACTACTTCGTCCAGCAACTGTAGATTTTCCTGCATTACAATTTGCATATTCGTGTTTTCGCCCAACTTTATTTCTTGTGTCGCATATCCGATATAGGATACCGACAGTGTAGAGCCTGCGGGCGTTTCGAGAGAAAACCGGCCGTCGATGTCTGTAATCGTTCCGGTCGAACTACCTTTGACGGAAACGCTGGCGCCGATAATGGGTTCGGCATCGTTGCCGACAACTTTACCTGTAATGTTTTTTGTTGCCGGTTTATTTCTCGTTTTATCTATGGCTAATAAAATGTGCTTGTCCTTATCTATCTTGTATGTGATATCCGTGCCTTGGAACAGCTTGTTTAATGCCGATTCGATGCTTTCATCTTTTATATTGACGTAGACTTCCTTATCCAAATCCAGGAAATCGTCGCTGTAAAAGAAGCTGAAACCGCTGCTTTTTTCTATTTGCAGCATGACTTGCTTTATTGTCTGTTTATTTGCCGAAACGGAAACCTGAGCCGAAGCAACACTGTGGCAGGCTATAAGCAAAAGGCAAAGTAGCAAGCGAAGAAATGTGATTCTCATGTTATTACAATTTATTAAAATGACTTTTCGATTGGTATTTTTTATTAATTTTGCGATGCAAAAGGACAAAACAAACGTTTCTGAAGAGTTTTTATCTTCATGAATGTTTTGCTGTGAATACATAATCTTTTGCTTCTGAACGGAATAATGCTGCTACATTGTTCCGTTTTTTTTGTATGTTATTCAGGATGTGTTCATGCTATATTTCATTTTAAAGGGTTATTATTCTTTGAGGAGGAGGATTGTCGAATCGTTTTCCAAAGAATACCGAAGCGAGGATACAAAAGCAATCATTTGTAACATGCTGTCCAAGCTCGTATTCCTGATTTTTCCGGAAAACCTGATATTTTTCAAATCTTCCGATGCGAAATGGATTTGGATGCCATACATTCGTTCCAATATTTTGGCTATATCTTCCATTCGTTCCTGCTCAAACACGAATAGATTATGCAGCCAAAAGATGCTTTGTCCGGCATCGGGTATCGTATTTTTGACAAAACTCCGGTCGTTTTTCAAAAAAGTAAGTTTTTCATTCGGCAACAACCATTCGGAACGATACGAATTGCTCACTCTTATGCATCCTTCCTTCAATGTTGCGGCAATGTAATTGTCTTCGGGATAGGCTTCCACGTTGAAACTTGTTCCAACGGCTTCTATTGACAGTTCGTCTGTTTTTACGATAAAACGCTTCTTCTCATTCTTGCTGACTTCAAAATAGGCTTCACCTTGTAAATAAACAATCCTTTCCTTTTGATTGTATGTATTGTCATATTGCAATGAACTGGCAGAATTGAGCCAAACCTGTGTTCCGTCCGGAAGACGTAAGTCGGTTTTTTGTCCGGTTCCCGTGTGGACAACAACAGGAACGGATGAAGACGAAAATTTATTTTCCGAATAAAAATAGCCTATACAAGCAAAAATCAAGGGTATCAACAGGGATGCAGCTATGCGCAATCCTTTTTTCCAAAGTGGGTATTTAACAGGAACATAATTATCAAGCGCTATCTGTTTCTGCAAATAGTTCCACATTTGTTCGTCGGTTTCCGCGTTAAGCGCCAACGAAGCCTGTTCCCACTTTTGTGCATATAGAGCAGTCAGCGCTTCTTTCGATTCGGCCTGATTAAACAACTCTTTCAAGCGGTTTATTTCCTCTGCATTTGCTTCTTTGCGGAGGAATTTTTCCAGTAATATGACGAATTTCTTTTCCATATCTATTAGTAATATACGCAAGCAGTCTGTTTCCTGACACGCAAACGAAAATTTAACAAAAGGAAACTTCTAAAAACCCAAAAATCAAAGCTTGAGACGGAACGCAATGCCAAGTTTGGGAGTTTTTAGAAATTCCATCAATAAACCGTCAAGAATTATATATGAAGCATAGCAATCAGGTTTATGTAATCTTTGAGATGTTTGCGGATGTAAGTTAAGGAACGGTTGATTTGTTTTTCAACGGTTCCTTCCGATACGGAAAGATGTTCAACGATTTCTTTATTGCTCAATCCTTTTTTGAAACGCAGCAAGAAAATTTTTCTTCTTGCTGCAGGAAGTTGTTCTATCAGTTTGGCAATTAATGTTTCAAGGGAATTGGCGTCTATTTTTTCTTCTAATGAATTGTCTTCCTCGCTGTTGTGTAGCCGGATATAATCTTCATAACGGACGGCTAACAGCATTTTTTCCGTTTGGCGGTAAACCAAATTTTTAGCAATGGTAAAAAGATAAGATTTAAAATTGCTATTGGGAAGAATATCAGCTCTGTGTTCCCATACAGCGAGAAAAACATTTTGAGTAATGTCTTTCGCCACATTTTTATCATACAATGCATCCGATACAAAGTTGTATATCTTGGCTTTGTATGTTTGATAAACAATCTCGAAGGCCTTTGTATCCCCTTGTTTTAATGCTTCGAGCGTTTTAACATCCGTGTCGTCCAATTCGGGCATTTTAATTTATAAAGTGTGCAGCAAAGGTAGGAAAAAACGGTTAAATCTTTTTTTGAGGCGCTATTGTCTAAAACCACTACAATCCGTGTTTTGTTAGAAAAGCAGAATTGGGGTTTCGATGGGTTCTCTTATTTCCTATTCCGTCAATGATTTGATAATCAGCAAACCATCCTTTGCGTTAATAAATGTTTTATTACTTATATTAAAGTGAAATGCCATCAATATATATACATTATGATAGATTAAACAGGACTCATCTATCATTTCGTCAATGTATTTTAAAGTTAATTTTACCGGATTTGCTATTTTATGAAAATGATTATACGCTTTTTGGTAATTTGATGCCGATGTTTCCAGGAAATCATTGTAATGAGTTCAGGAGATCATTGCAATGAGTTCGAAATGTCATTGTAATGATTTTAAAAATGATCACAATGACTTTCCGAAGCGATGCTTATGAAAACTTAAAGACAATGCGAATTATAAAAATTTCACCTACATGCAACATTTTTTATGAATACAAACGGGCTTTTGAGTGTAATTAAGGAAAATGGCATATTGCTGTATTTATGACTGAATACATACCTCATTATTGTTTCTGCGTATATCTATACGCCTTAAAGATGATTACGCTCCAATAAATACAGCATTTTGTATTTTTCAAACCCTGAAATCTAAGCGTTTTTGAAGATTGATGGAGGGTTGGGAGCGGAAAAATCGGTTTTTTTCGTTACCAAA
>JAISZY010000034.1 GCA_031284375.1 Tannerellaceae bacterium
TTGGAAATCTTGTGGAAAATCACGTGAGGAAGGCCAAGATTTTGGAAATCTTGTGGAAAATCACGTGAGGAAGGCCAAGATTTTGGAAATCTTGTGGAAAATCACGTGAGGAAGGCCAAGATTTTGGAAATCTTGTGGAAAATCATGTGAGGAAGGCCAGGATTTTGGAAATCTTGTGGAAAATCACGTGAAGGTTTTGTTTATATCGCCAAAACCCTTATCCTTCAAAGCCCCCTTAGTAGCAACGGTATCCCATCCTGCCTTTGTGCCCTTATTCGTTCGCCCGAAATAAGGGAATAAGGGAGGGGGATGTGTCGGGTCTCTTTGGCTACTAAGGGGACTTTACGGGAATAAGGGTTTTTCATATAGTCCGTCCTTGCGAACCCGTAGGGTGAAGCAATCCAGTTCTCCCACGTGCTACCCTGGATTGCTTCACTGCGTTCGCAATGACGAATAGCGCATCCCGTCATCCTTGCGAACCCGTAGGGTGAAGCAATCCGGAGTTGCGTGGGGGGAACCGGATTGCTTCATCCCTCCCTTTCGTTGGTTAAAACCAACGGCAATGTGGGTAGAATGGGGCTAAAGCCCGGAGAGAGAAGAAATACAAAGGCTTTCATGGGCTTTAGCCCAATTTCCCACACATTGCCGTCGGTTTCAACCGACGTGAGAGGAATAAGGGAGGAAATGTGTCGGGTCTCTTTGGCTACTAAGGGGACTTTACGGGAATATGGGTTTTCTATCCGGAGAATAATAATATACCCCATCCTCGCAAGGATGGGAGGAAAAACACACATATATTTGTACGGAAAACGGTCGAAGATTCAACATCTATATTGCAAAGAAAAGGAAGTGGAATTTTGCTCGCGACTGTTTTTAATACAGTCCTATTTTTTAGTTATAATTTTTTGTTATAAAATCAAATCAATGAAGAAGTCATGAAAAAGAGTTTGAAATTTGTGTTACTCCTCCTCACCTCATTCCTGTTTCTTGCAGGATGCAGCGAAAGCTCGGAAGAAGATGAATATGTGTGGGACGGCAGAGTTTATTTCAATACACTGTATCAAAGAGATGTGGACGAATTGGTAACAGGTCATTGGAAAACCTTGCCGGATGGCCTCTATATGACGTATGCACCGTATGCCACGGTGATAAATGCAGATTCTATTTACAGCCTGGGGAGGGTGCAATGGGAAAAGAACGACCACGGTTTTGCGTGGACTTGCCCGTCCGATCTGTTTGCACATACGGTCTGGATGATTACTATGAACGAAGGCCGCGACACGCTGCATTATACTTCGCCCGAATATCCTCCGCTCCATTCGTGGGATGCCGTAAGGATAAGCCCCATAGAGTTTGAAGAGAAAAGACAGGAGGTTTTGCTGGACAAACACCTCCGGGATGCCGCTTGTCCTCCCGAAGCCGTGAGCGGCGCCTTCTTGGTGTACGACATCCTGGGCCGATGGCAGTTGATAAAAGACGCGGAAACAGGCGCCGACGAGTCTTGCCGCGAAATTATCTACGATTTTCGTCCCGACAGTACGCTGGTCGTAACGAACCGGTCGGGCGAACAATTGCAGACAGATTATACTTACGAGCCGTGTATATTCTGCGATTTTGAAGCAATCTACCACCCGGAGCAATATTCGCTGACTATCGACGGCAAGCGAGTACGTAGCGAAGTGCTGGAAAAGATCATGTTCCTGGGCGACGAGGAGAATCCCTCCGCCAAGGTGTTTGTTCGAATTCATTAACGTCCTTGCGAACCTGTAGGGTGAAGCAATCCGGTTCTCCCACACGCTACCCTGGATTGCTTCACTGCGTTCGCAAGGACGGGGCGAACTACCCCTGCTTCCTTTTCTTCCAAAAAAAAAATCACTATAAATAGCGATTGTCCACTCTCCGCCTTTGCTTTTCCTTTGCTTTCGGTTAATCATATATCATAAAAAGAACCGAAGCATGAACTTATTTTACAGCGCCGCCTGTGCAACGGCCGTCAGTTTTTTCGCACAAATCGTCCGCGCCGGTAGTCCCGAACCGGTGGATACAACCAAAACCTATCTTCTTGGCGAAGTGGTTGTCACTTCGTCTGCCAAAGAAACCAATCAACTGCGCACCCTGCCCGGCTCCGTTTCTCTCCTCACGCCTCAGATGCTGTCGGCCGGACGGATAGAGGCCATCCGAAGCATCAGTTCGCTCGTGCCCAACTTGTATATCCCCGACTATGGCGCACGCCTCACTTCCGCTATCTACCTCCGAGGCGTAGGCGCACGCAGCAGCGGACAATCCGTAGGGCTGTACGTGGATAATATTCCTTATCCGGACAAATCGACCTTCGATTTTGAGCTGACCGACATCCAACGCATCGAAGCGCTCCGAGGCCCTCAAGGCACGCTCTACGGACGAAACGCCATGGGCGGCATCATAAACATTTACACCCTCTCGCCCTTCGATTTTCAGGGGACGCGCCTCTTGCTTTCTGCCGGAAATTACGGTCAGCGGAAAGTCAAAGCCTCGCACTACCTCCTCTGGCGCGAAACGCTGGCCCTCTCCTTGGGCGGATATTACGGAAGGAGCGACGGATATTTCGTCAACCAACTCACCGGCCGGAAAGCCGACCCGGAAGAATCGGCCGGCGGCCGCCTTCGCCTCGAATGGAAACCCCTCCGTTCGCTGGCCGCCACCTATACCTTGGCTTTCGATTACGTAACGCAGGGCGCCTTTCCCTACGGTCTCTATCACAAAGACACCGGCCGGACAGACCCCGTATGTATCGGCGATTCTTCTTCCTATCGCCGCAACATGCTCACCCATACCCTCCTGCTCGAATACCGCGCCGACCGCTTCCTGCTAAGCAGCGCCACCGGCTATCAGCAGTTCTCGGACCGGATGCAAATGGATCAGGATTTTTCTCCTCTCACGCTCTTCACCCTCCGGCAGCAGCAACGGCAACAAGCCGTTAGTCAGGAGTGGGCTATCCGTAGCCGCACGGAAAGTCCCTACCAATGGTCGTTCGGCCTCTACGGTTTTTGGAACAATCTGCACGCCGATGCGCCCGTTACCTTCCGCGAAGACGGCGTGCGTACCATCCTCCGGAAAGTTTTCGACGATCTCCGGGAGCAGAACCCCCGTATGCCCCACTTGCTCGTATTGGACAACCAACTCTATATCCCCGGCACGTTCCGCACCCCGTCGCGCGGCGGCGCCCTCTTCCACCAGTCTACGTACAACGATATCCTCCCCGGCCTCTCCCTCACGGCCGGCCTTCGTTTGGATTACGAAACGCAACGGCTCTCCTACCGCTCCACCGCCAAGATGCGGATGGGCATAGCGGTCAATAACATAGTGGCAGAAATCCCCGGCATCGCCCCCAGCGAGATAGAAGCAGAAGACCGGCAAGATTTCTTCCAATGGCTTCCCAAACTATCCCTTCGCTACGCTTTTACCCCTCGCACGTTTACCTATCTCTCGGCGGCCAAGGGCTACAAAGCCGGGGGCTACAACATACAGATGTCGGCCGACGTGATGCAATCGCGCATGCAATACGACATGATGCATCAATTTGTACCCTCGCTCGCCGTCTTGCCCGAACCGGCCGAAAAGCTCATGGCCTATCGTCCGGAATATAGCTGGAACTACGAAGCCGGCCTGCGCAGCGAACGTCCCTCCTGGGGTCTTGCCGGCGAATTAACGATTTTCTACACCGCCTTGCGCGACGTACAAATCACCCGTTTTGTAGAAAGCGGTTCCGGGCGCATACTCTCCAACGCCGGCCGGGCGCGCAGTATGGGCGTGGAGGCCACCCTCCGCACGCAGTTCAGCGCCGGCCTTTCGGCCCATCTGAACTACGGCTACACCCATGCCGTGTCGCTTTACGACCGGACGTATCTCCCCTACATACCCTCCCATACGCTCCATATCGGGATGCAATACGCCCATCTTTTCCGCCGCGCTTGGGTAGACGGTTTCACGCTATCGACCCAGTTGAGCGGCATCGGCCCGATTCGCTGGACGGAAGAAAACGACATCCTTCAATCCTTCTACGCCCTGTTGAACATAAAGACCGGAATCCGCAAAGGCCCCTTTTCGGTGGATGTCTGGGCGCGCAATCTTACGAACACCTCCTATGCCGCTTTCTACTTCGAGTCCTTCAACCGGCCTTATGTTCAGAAAGGAAAACCCTTCCAGGCCGGGGTCGATTTGTCGGTTGTTTTCTGAATCGAAAGAAAAAGGAAAGAAATCCGGCGCTTGTCCGAAATTAATGACTATCTTGGGGCCTTCTAAATCAAATGTGTACTATTAACGATAAGAAAAATGAAAAGACGTAATTTTATCAAAGTTGGGATGGCCGGTATTGCCGGTTTGTCCGGTATCCGCCACGGAATGGCGAGCATAGTGGAAGCTTCTTCGGAAGAACAGGTAGGGAAGGCGCTGCTGGGTAATAGCGGGCTAACGGTTTCTCGCATGGCGATGGGAACAGGCTCGGTGGGTTATTCTCATTCTTCCAATCAAACGCGGTTGGGCATGGAAAAGTTTGTACAGTTGGCGCGTCGCGCCTACGAGCGAGGCGTTACCGTCTACGATATGGCCGACGGCTACGGTTCGCATTCCTATGTGGGCGAGGCGATAAAAAACATTCCGCGGGAAAACGTGATCCTCTCGTCCAAGATGTGGACGCACGAACCCGGCTCGGCGCAAATCGAACCGGTAGCGAAAACGATAGACCGTTTCCGGCAGGAAGTAGGCACGGATTATTTCGATATCCTGCTGATGCACTGCATGACAAAAGGCGGATGGACGGAAAGCCGCAAGCATTACATCGACGGATTGTCCAAGGCCAAGCAAGACGGCATCGTGAAAGCCGTAGGCGTATCCTGCCACAATTACGACGCCTTGGTGGAAGCCTCCGAATCTCCGTGGGTAGACGTGATTATGGCGCGTATCAATCCCTTCCAAAGCAAGATGGACGGAACGCCCGATGCCATTAAAGCCGTGTTGAAAAAAGCCATCGAAAACGGAAAAGGCATCATCGGCATGAAGATTTTCGGCGAAGGAGAGCATGTGGCGGAAGAAGAACGCGAACGCTCCTTGCAGTTTGCCTTCAGGGAAGTGGGGCTACATTGTACAACACTCGGAACGGAATCCATCGCACAGTTGGACGACGCCGCAAACCGCGTAGCGCGGATTGCCCGGTAATAAACGGCCATGATAGCCTCGAAAGTTGTAGATTTGTTAGGCCCCGAAGCGGACTATTATCTGACGCATACCTGCCGGACAATATCTAAGTTGCATTTGCATATCCCCTCCCCCCACTTTGCGGACGAGGTGTGGATTCCTTCAGACCGGAATATCGCCACGCTTAAAAGCCTTCGGGCTATGTTCGGACACGGCCGGTTGGCCGGTACGGGCTACCTGTCCGTCTTGCTTGCCGGCCAGGGCGTGGAGTATACGGCAGGTTCTTCTTTCGCTGCGAATCCTTTGTATTTCGACCCGGAAAATATCCTACGTTTAGCCATAGAGGGAGGTTGTAGCGCATTGGCATCCACTTTTGGCGTATTGGGCATGACGGCGCGCAAATATGCCGGCCGGATTCCTTTTATCGTGAAGTTGAATCACAACGAACTGCTTACCTGCCCCAGGTCGCACGCTCAGATGTCGTTTGGCACCGTAAAAGAAGCCTGGAATATGGGCGCCACCGCCATTGGCGCCTCCGTTTATTTTGGTTCCGAAGAAGGGCAACAGACCATAAGCGATGTAGCGGACGCCTTCCAGTACGCTCACGAATTGGGGATGGCAACCGTACTTTGGTGTTATCTGCAAAACGACAACTTTCATAAAGACGAAACCGATTATCATACGGCCGCCGATTTGACGGGGCAGGCCAACCATCTGGGGGCGAGTATGCAGGCGGATATCGTTGTGCAAAAATTACCCCTTGTAAACGGAGGCTTTCCTGCCCTCAACTACGCTCCGTACAGTCATACCACCTACGCCGAACTCACCACGGGGCATCCCATAGATTTGTGTCGCTACCAAGTGGCCAATGGCTACATGGGGCGCGTAGGTTTGATTAGTTCGGACAACAATCCGCAAGGGCATTTCACCGTAAGAGACACCCTTCTTGCCGCCATTGTGAATAAACGCGCCGGCGGCATGGGGCTGGCGGGAGGAACGGCCATCTTTCAAAGACCCCTGAAGGAAGGCGTGGAGATACTCCACGCCATTCAGGACATTTATCGGGAGCCGGAAATAACAATCGCCTGAAGGCTCCTTATTCACTTCTTCCGTTTTCTGTTATTCCTTCAGCCATTTATCCAACCAGTCGAAGAATACGCGCTGAAAGAGAACGCCGTTCTGCGGCTGAGCTATCCAATGATTTTCGTTGGGGAAGACAAGCATCCGGGCGGGGATGCCCCGAAGTGTGGCGGCATTGAAGGCGCTCATACCCTGCGAGGCGAGGATACGGTAATCCAGCTCTCCGTGCGTAATCAGGATGGGCGTATCCCATTTGTCGATAAAGCGATGCGGCGAATTGGCGAACGATTTTTGAGCCACGGCGTTGTTTTTATCCCAGAAAGCGCCTCCCAGGTCCCAATTGGCAAACCACATTTCTTCGGTTTCCAGATATTGTTGTTCCAGATTAAAGATACCGGCATGTGCCACAAAGGCCTTGAATCGTTTTTGATGATTTCCGGCCAGCCAGTATACGGAGAATCCTCCGTAGCTTGCCCCTACGGCTCCGAGGCGATGGGCGTCTACGTAAGGTTCTTTGGCTATTTCGTCGATAGCCGAGAGGTAGTCTTTCATATTCTGTCCGCCGTAGTCGCCGCTGATTTGTTCCAGCCACTCTTGTCCGAATCCCGGCAATCCCCGTCGATTGGGAGCCACGACGATATATCCGTTGGCCGCCATGATTTGCAAATTCCAGCGATAACTCCAGAATTGGCTCACGGTACTTTGCGGCCCTCCCTGACAATAAAGCAGAGCCGGGTATTTTTTGTTTGCGTCGAAGTTCGGCGGGTATACAATCCAGGCGAGCATTTGTTTTCCGTCGGTTGTTTCAATCCATCGAGGTTCGGATTTGGCGATGGCGAGTTGGTCGAAGATTACCTTATTTTCGAAACTGATTTCGGCAGCTTCTCCCGTTTCCGTATTTACGGAGAATACTTCCGAGGGATATTCCATCGATTGTCGGAGGGCAATCATTTTACCGGCAGCGGTATGCATTCCCACGTAATCGTATTGTCCGGAGGTGATGGGACGTATTTGCTTATCCAATCCAATTTGCCGGATATGCGTAAGCGCTTCCTTGCAGGCAATGAAGTAGAGCGATTGGCTGTTGGCCAACCATTGGAAGGCGTCGGTATTATAATCGAACTCCGAGGTAAGGTATAGCTTTTCGCCCGAAGAGAGGTTGGCGACAAACAGTCGCTTCTTGTCCGATTCGTATCCGTCGCGCTCCTGACTAATCCAGGCGATATATTCGCCGTTTGGCGAGAACTGCGGCGCGGTGTCGTATCCCATCATCCCTTCGGTCAGGTTGCGGGTTTTCTTTGTTTCTACATTATATATATAGATATCCGAGTTGGTAGATAAGGCGTAGTCCATCCCCGTCTTTTTCCGGCAGGCGTAGGCGATTTGTTTTCCATCGGGACTCCACGCCAAATCTTCCACACCTCCGAAAGGCTTCATCGGACATTCAAAGGGTTCTCCCTCCATGATATCAATACCCTCGCCGGTTGTTGTTCCGCTGAAAGAAGCGATGAAAGGGTGGGGAATTGTTTCTACCCATTCGTCCCAATGTTTGTACATCAAATCGTCTACGATACGTCCGGAGGCCTTCGGTAAGTCGGGATACCTGTCGGAAGTACGTTTGCCATAGTTGATTTGGGCAAAGAAAAGTACGTTCGTTTCGTCCGGCGAGAGAAGAAATCCGTCGATACCCCCTTCCCGGTTACTTACCTGTTGGCGATTGGAGCCGTCGGCCTTCATGATCCAAATCTGCGAACTTCCGCTTTCGTTCGAGAGGAAGGCGATTTCGTTTCCTCCGTTTATCCACACGGCATTTTGTTCGCTCCAGGGAGTTTGCGTAATTTGTTGTTTATTACTTCCGTCCAAATGGACGACCACCAGTTCCCTGTTCCCCTTGTTTTGTTCAATACTGATAAAAGTAACGCCATAGAGCGCTTTACTTCCGTCGGGCGAAAGTTTGGGGTCGCTCACCCGGGGCAAGCAGTAAAGCAGTTCCGGCGTTAGCGTAGCGTTCGTCACTTTCATATCCGGTCGCCCAATCAGAGGCGCGGATTCGTTTGTTTGTTTACTTTCCTGTGTGCAGGCATTCCATAATAATACGGACATAAGCATAATTACTTTGACAATAGTTTTATTCATCACGATAATAAATTAAATTCTTATATGCGAAATTAGTAAATAATATCATACCTTTGCGCATAATAATTTAAGAACTGAACGATTATGAATAAGATTTTGTTATTAGGATTTGCCGTGTGTTTAGCAATAATGTTTAATTCGTGCAAGCCCAAACAGAGCACTTATAAAGCGGCTTACGAACAGGCGCAGGAACGGTCGGATACGGACGAATCGTATGACGAATTCGGCGACGAAACCGAATTTGCGGATGAGGTAGATATTACTCCCATCTCGAAACCGAGAACCGAAACCGATCCTGTTGATACGGGGAACTCCGGAAATATCGGCGGATACCCGGATATAAATGAAAGTCTGAATATTGCGACTCGTCAGGAACGTATCAATCCGTACGAGGGAGAAAGTTTTCAGAGTCTGAAACGTTATAATGTTGTGATAGGCAGTTTCAGGAACCGCACCAATGCAAGCGCTCTGAAGGAACGTATGCAGTACGAAGGTTATAACGCGATTTTGGCCGAGAACGAATTAGGTATGATACGTGTTATCATATATAGTTCCGACAATAAAGCCGAATCGATTCGTTCCCGAAGTTCGCTTAAGTCGAAGTACTATCCGAATTTTCAAGATGCCTGGATATTGGAACGTTCTTATTGATTGATTTCTTAACCGGCGGTTTATAGAAGTTGACGGATAGCTTCCCGCCAGTCTTCCTTGTTTTGAGGTTGGTAGGTATGTATGTCCAGCGATTGGGCAGTGGTTATGTTTTGTTCTCCATCGTCTACAAATAAGGTTTCTGATGCTGTTATATGGCCGTGGTTCAACATATATTCGAAAATACGGAGGTCGGGTTTGGTCATCCCTATCTTGTAGGAAACATACAATGCGTCGAAGTAGTGAGTGATGGGAAGGCCGGCCGAAGAAAAAGCGGCCGTTTGCGCCCAATCAAAGATGAAAGGATTGGTGTTGCTCAGTAAATAAACCTTATGCTTCTTTTTTAACTCAAGAATATAATCTAATTTATATTGAGGTACGTCAACAACAAATCCCATCCATGCGTATTCGATTTCTTTTACAGAAAGTTCTTTTCCTGCGTACTGACTTAATACACGGCAAAATGCAGGAGGATTTATTTCCCCTCTTTCCAGTTCCAGAAAAACGCCTTTCTGCTCGTATGGGTCAAGAATTTCGTGAATATTCCGGATACCCAATTCTTCAAATCTTTGTATGGAGCGTGTAATATCCAGGTCGATAATTACGCCTCCCAGGTCGAATACGATGTTTTTTATTGTTGACATACCTTCTTTTAGAGTTCAAAAAATATTATATCAGTTTATGAATCACCAATCCCGACCGAAGTTTGGGTTCGAACCAGGTTGTTTTAGGCGGCATGATATTACCACTGTCGGCAATATCAATCAATTGCTTCATAGATACGGGATGCAAGGCCAGGGCCGCTTTCATTTCTCCGCTATCCACGCGACGCTTCAATTCGCCCAATCCGCGGATACCTCCCACAAAGTCTATACGCTTATCCGAACGCAGGTCTTTTATGTCCAAGATCTCGTTCAAGATAAGATTGGACGAAACCGTAACGTCTAATACTCCAATCGGGTCGTTATCGTTGTACGTTCCCGGCTTGGCTGTCAGCGAATACCATTTCCCGCCGAGGTATAGCGAGAAATTATGTAATGCCGCCGGTTTATAGATCGCGCTTCCTTTCTCTTCTACAATAAAGTTCTTCTCCAATTTGGCGAGGAATTCTTCTTCCAACAAT
>JAISZY010000079.1 GCA_031284375.1 Tannerellaceae bacterium
CGGCAGAATCTCTGACGGAGGCTCCAAAATGCTTGGCAGGTATATTTTCTTCTTTTTTTGGGGGGGGAGTGTTGCAGGAAAACGTTCGTTTAAATGCGACACAAATGTATGGAAAAACGGATGATAATACCAAATGAAAATCAAGAATATAGCGGTTTCGTAAAGAAAAAAAATGTGTCACATTTAAACGAACGTTTTCCTGCAACACTCCCCCCCAAAAAAAGAAGAAAATATACCTGCCAAGCATTTTGGAGCCTCCGTCAGAGATTCTGCCGGGGATTTTTTGAACTGTTTTTCCTCCTGCAAAAATTTAGCAGGAGGTTTTTCAATTGTTTTACCTCCTGCTAAAATTTAGCAGGAAATTCTTTCAACTGTTTTCCTTCCTGCAAAAATTTAGCAGGAGGCAACTCAACTGTTTTTCCTCCTGCAAAAATTTAGCAGGAGGGGTTTCAATTGTTTTGCCTCCTGCTAAAATTTTGCAAGAGATTCTTTCAACTGTTTTTCTTCCTGCAAAAATTTAGCAGGAGTCATCTCAATTGTTTTTCCTCCTGCAAAAATTTAGCAGGAGGTTCCGGAACTGTGGAAATGCCGGTAAGTTCTTTTAATAACCTAATTCGAAATCCCGGTCTACGGCCGGAACGCCTTTACTCATCCATTGCGGCATCGGTTGGTTGTTGAGGTAATGTTCGAAAAACTGAAACATGCGTTTCTGAAAATCTATCTTGTTTGCCATGCGGGTAGGCCAATGAGGTTCTCCGGTATAATTCAACAGCCATGCCGGTTTTTGCAGACGTTTGAGGGCTACGAAAAACTCAATTCCCTGGTACCAGGGCACATGTCCGTCTTTATCGTTTGCCATAATCAGGATAGGCGTTTCTACTTTATCCATATCGAACAGGGGAGAGTTTTCCAGATAACGCAAGGGCGATTCCCAGATGGAAAGGCCGATACGGCTCTGTCCGTGTTCGTATTGGAAGGAACGGTTTAGCCCCGACCCCCAGCGGATGCCTCCGTATGCGCTGAACATATTGACAACCGGGGCGCCCGACTCGATGGCGGCAAACAGGTTGGTGCGCGTGGCTAAGTATGCATCCTGATAGCCTCCCCAGCTATGTCCCTGGGCGCCGATGGCTTTTTCGTCTACATAGCCTTGGGCAATGAGCGAGGCGACACCGGGCATTACGCTATTGAAACAACTTTCGCCCGGATAGCCGTCGTCGTACCGGATGTCTGGGTTGAAGACAATGTAGCCGTTGCTATTATAGAAATGGTAGTCTACCGACGAGCGATGTACTTCCGGCATACGGTAGGAATGAAGGGTTTCCGAATTGCGTTCGTAGAAGTTCACGATAACCGGGTATTTTTTCTTTGGGTCGAAGTGGGCCGGTTTGTAGATAACGCCTTCCAGCGGTTTGCCGTCTAACGATAGCCACGAGGTAAGTTCGGCGGTTCCCCAGCGGAAACCCTCTTGCCGGCGTCCTCCCTGCGTGAGTTGGATGGAGTGTTTGAAGCTCCTGTCGGACAGGCGTACATCGGGATATTGGTCGTATCGTTCGGAGGTATAGAGGATGTCGTCGGCTTTTTGGGCTTTTATTGGTGTGGAGAGCATGAAATCGCCGGCCAGCAGCGTTTCCGGTGCGGAAGGTTGCGCAAAACGCGCCGCGTAATATCCATATCCTTTGGAGGCGTGATTGAATCCGGAGAGTAACTGCGTTGTTTTCGGGTCGATCGCTGTTTCTTCTTCGTCCAATTGTATGCGCCGGTAGGTTATGTTTTCCTTGCGTCCGTTCAGGGTGAGGTTCACAGGGGCGGAAGCGGCTTCGGGGTGGAATTGCCAAATGTCGAACCGGTCATAGAGCAAAAGGGCTTTGTCGTCTGTCAGCCAGCCGGCGCTTCCGTGCGAAGGGGGGACGTTCGGCACATCGTTGTCTTCGTCCCATGCCGGAAAAGAGGCGGGCGTGGAGAGGCGATACAGTTTGGATTGGGCCATGGCATAGGCGTACCACGAGCTGTCTTGCGGGTTGTACCAATAGGCGTATTTCCCTTGGGGTGAGAGGCGTACTCTGGCGACGGTTCCTTTTATTAGCGGCTTGGTCTGGCCGGTTTGCAGATGGATGGCGTATACATCGGCACGGCTTGTTCCTTTCCACATGCGTTCGATGTCGTACGGAACGGTTGTGGTAAGCAGGGCTGTTGTTACGTTGTCGTTTTCTACGGTTTGCAGGGTAGGGAGGTCGGGAGTGGTTAGCGCTACAAAGTTTTTCGCCTCCAGGTTGTAGGTCACGGTATAGGTTTTCTTCAAATCCTCTGCTTTTTCGTAGTCCTGTTGGGTGTACTGGATGCGTTCGTTCCAGTTCCAGATATGCACATCCGGCCGGTTTTCGGCCAGGAGGGTTGTGTCTTTTTCTTTGGGTTGGGGGGCGATGCCGAAGAAGAGCCGTTTGGCCTGTTTGGAGAAGCTTATTTTGCCGTGTTCGCTAATCACCCAACCTTTCGGCGCTATGTCGTCTGTTTTTTCTGCTATTTTTCGCGCCGTACCCTGTTTTTCGGAAAGATACAAGGCCAAGTTATTTTCCGCAGAATCTTTGTCCGCGCTATACAGAAAGGCCAGGTTATCACCTTTTTCGTCCGATACCACTTGTTTGAATACGCCTTTCCCTTCCCATATCGGCGTGTTTGTTTTCCGGTCCGGGAGGTAAACATAGAGTCCGGGAGTTGATGCGGTACTGTCTTTCGAGATATAGAACAGTACGTTATTCTTTTTCGAGAAAAAGTAGTTGGTCACTCCTTCGAAAGTAACGGATTGCGTGCCGTCTGTTGTTCGGACATACAGGGTGGAATCCGCTTTCCGTCCCTGCTGATAGGCCAGCCATCCGCCGTTTCCGGACAATTTATAGGAACGGATTGAATCCACTGTTTCTTCCTGCCGGTTGTTCAGGTTGTAAATCGTCAATTTGTCCATCGGCATTTTGTCTTCTTTTGTTTTCTTTCGCTTCAAGTTCTCGCTTTCTTCCAATGCTATTGTTTTTGTAACCAATAAATAGGGCGATGGCGATACGGAGAACTCGCTTTTCTTTGCCGGTTGGAAGGAAGCGATTTCTTCCCCCTGCCGGTTGTATACATAAATGGTGGCGTCTCCTTTCCAGGGTTCCATTTTGGCGGTTATCCACTGCCCGTTTTCCGAAATGGTTTTTACGGTAACTCTTTCCCAGCTTGCCAAATCGTCTACGGTCATGGCTTGGGGCGTTACTTGCGCGGTGAGGGGCAAGAGCGTACCTGCCAATAATAAGAGCGCAGACTTTTTTACTTTTATAAGCTTCGTCATTATAAAGATGTTATTTGTTGATAGATTAAAAATTAATATTGATTCCGCCCATGATGCTGAAACCCTGGAGCGGATAGCCGTAGATAGATTCATACGACTTGAACAGGAGGTTGTTCATCTTTATATAAGCGCCGAAGGTATCGTTAAACGTGTAGGCGGCTGTGAAATCCAGTTCGTTGATGTCGTTCATATCCACTATCCGGGCATTGTTTATGAGCGCTTGCCGGCCGGAAGCCAAGTAGTAGTCGAAAGCGAGCGAGAGCTTCCGGATGGGCCGGATGGAGGCGCTTGCCGTGAGTTCCGCTGTGGGGCGTCCGTAGGCTTTTCGTTTGAAAAGCGATGAGTGGCCGTCTCCCATCGAGTTTTCCGTATCGTCTTTTTCTTCATTCCAGTGGTTGTAAATCCCTTTCAGCGTAAGTTCGAACAGGTTGCGGTAAGCATATTTCAGTTCCACGCCTCCCCTCAGGAGTCTGAAATCTTGAGACAACACCCGGCTGAAATTTCCGAACCCTTCGGACGACATATAGGGGACGAAGAAATAATCATTGTCCGTCACCTTGTATTGTCCGAACAGATTGAACCAGAATCCGGGCAATAGCCCACTCTTGACGCCGGCCATGGCGTCGAGCCATGTACGGGAAGGCGTTGCGCTCATATACGGGTCGATATAACGGTTTTCTCTCGACAGTTGGTATGCGCTGTTGGAGCGTATATCTCCTCCCGCTTTCAGATAAATAACCGTTTTGGCCCCTGTATTTATGTCTACTCCGGCATGAGGAGAGACGAACAATTTGGCCGTATTTCCGTTTGTTTTGGTGATGAACATCACATTAGCTCCCAGGGTAAGATTCCAGAAATCTCCTTCTGTCCGGAAATACGGCGTCAAGGTTGTTTCCAAGTAATTTTTGAACCCGGATGCCGAGGAATCAGGTAAGTGATAGAAGAAATAATTGAACTTGGCCGCAACGCCTACCTGCTTGTCGGCTCCGAGCATGGCATAGAGTTTCATTCGGGCGCCCAGCGTATGTTCTGTAATCCCCTTCATGCTTTCGTCCCAGGCGTATTGATACGAAAAATGCGTATAATCTCCATCGAGCAGATAACCTACGGGCTTGATACCCTTCGATTCTATTCCCGCATTAGCCGTAAACATCCGGCTTACCTGGTTGGTTTCGGTATCGACAACCGGTCCCGGCCATATATTGTGTGCATTGGGCGCCGGCAATCCGTAATAGTTGAAGGTTGTATAACCATACTTTGCGCCGAGGTGCATCGTTGAGTTGTTGAACGCATGGCGGAAGTTCATTCCTCCGAGGTTATCGTTCACCCTGGCTTCTACCTTTTCATCTTTCATAAAGCCTTCTATATATTCCCGTTCGCCATTGGTGGAACGATGAGAAAAATAGATATTCAGTTGATTTTTATCGGTGCTCAAGATGTGATAGCCTATATCTCCATTGATATTCATATAGGTTCCTATTCCGGCGTTTGCGTATCCGCGACGTTTGTTGTACGTCATATCCGACAGGATATGGTCTGCCGGAAGCAAACCTATTTCCCGCTTTGGGTCGGCAGGCATGGATAAGATGGCATAATCGATGGGCATTTTGGTTATCACCGGTTCTTTGACGGCAGGCAGGGTATTCACTTTATTGGCGTCTTGCACGGAAGGGTTATATTCCCGTTCCAATGTCAGTTCGCGGTTCAGAGTCGATTCCGATTGTTCTTCTTGCGCTGCGAGGGGGAGGGCAAATCCCGACAAAGCCAGGATACAGAGCGCCGTTTTAGGATATATAGTCTTCATTGTTGTCATTAATTCTTTAGTTTACCTAATCTGTTTTCTATCATATCGGCAATGTCGTCATTTCCCTTATAATTGTTTTTCAAACTGGCAAGGTACTGGCGTGCCTGAAAATCGTCTCCCTGGCGAATATAAATATCTGCCAGCAGGATAAAACCACGCGCCAGCCAATATGCGTGCGGCGTTCCGTTTTCAATGAAGTTCATCAGTTCTTTTTCTGCCTTTGCGTTGTCGTTGGCGTCGTAATACAACTGCGCCAGCAGATATTTGGCCTCGGCCCCGGAGGAGGTACGCGTATCTTTGGCAATCGCCTGCAAATCGGGCAAAGCCCTGTTCGGCTGACGCAGACTAAGATAAGCTTTAGCGCGTATGTAGTGAGCTTCCGTGGCCGTTTCGGGAGCAAGCTTGGCGCCTTTCAGTATTTCTTCCGCCGCCGTCAATGCATCTTGAGAGTATCCGGTTAATTGTGCACAGCGCATAATGCCCAATTGGGCAGCCTCTATATTTTGCCGGTCTTCGGCAACCAGTCTCAGTTGTTTAAAGCTTTCTAAGGCCGCCTTATAATTTTTTTCCACGTATTCTATTTCGGCTTTACGCGCCCAAGCATCTTCCATAAATTTGGTATCTCCACTTTCCAGCACAATGGCGTACAAACGTTTGGC
Source organism: Tannerellaceae bacterium (assembly GCA_031284375.1). GTDB lineage: Bacteria > Bacteroidota > Bacteroidia > Bacteroidales > Tannerellaceae > DFXE01. The sequence goes on from JAISZY010000079.1 coordinate 5,789, forward strand.
TTCCGCATAATTTTTGTGGCTGAAGTAGATGGAAGCCAGATGGTAGTTGGCCCGTGTACCGAAAGCGCCTGCGGGAAAGTTTTGCAGATAATGGGTCAGGCTTTGGCGTGCGCCGTCGTAGTCGCCTCGCATAAACAAACGTTCGGCTGCGATATACGTAAGCGAATCCTGTTCCGATATTTCCACTCGCAGGTTACCTCCCAGCGAATTGGCGTATGTAGCATAGGAGCCGATGTCGTTCAGGTCGAGATATACGGATTTTAAATCCTGGAGAGCTACGCGGGCTTCTTCGCTTTCAGGATAACGGTTGATGACACTTTTATAGGCCTCGGTTGCTTTGGCCAACCGGTTGTTGTTGTAATACAGCAATCCCAACTGTACGCCGGCCTTTCGCGCCCGGCTGTTTTGCGGAAAGCGATGCAGCAGGGCTTCGAACGCATCGACGGCCGCATTGCTGTTGCCGAGCAGTACATACGAGCGTCCCTTTTCATACAGGGCGTCGGGCATATAGCTCGATTCGGGATAATCGGCCACAAGGCGATCCATTGCGGCAATTTTGCTTTTGTAGTCTTTCTGCAATCCGGCTATATATCCTTTCTGAAACAGCGAGTAGTCTCCGGTAGAGGGCTGGAGCGCTACGGCACGGGTATAGTATTCTTCCGCCTGAGCAAACCGGCGGTTATAAAACAAGCAGTCGCCTATACGGTTGTAGGCATCGGCGTAGGCTTCGTTTTTTGTGTCGCGTTCCAGTTCCGTATATTGGCGAAAACTTTTCAGCGCGTCATCATAGCGTTGTTGTTTAAAGAAGCAATATCCGGTGTTGTAATGGGCCAATGCATACATATCCGTATTGCGTTGGCGTGTATTGTTCAGATAGGTACGGTAGTCGGTTATGGCATTCTGAAAGAGTCCTTGCCGGTAGTAAGATTCCCCTCGCCAGAAGTATGCATTGTTGCGCGATTCTACATGATAGGTACCCATGTCGATTGTACTTGTAAACAAGCGGATAGCGTCGTCCGTCTTCATATTGGCAAACGCCTGGGTTCCTAATTGAAAAAGGATGTCTTGCTTGGCTTCCAATATCCTTGTGCCGGGACGGTTTATTTTTTCGATGGAGGTCAATGCCGCCTGGTAGTTCTTGGTTGTGAGATAAACTTCCACTAAATAGTCGTTCACCCGGTCGGTGTATTTGGAATTAGGGAAGTCGTTCAGGAACTTCTCAAAAACAGCGACCGATTCTCCAAAACCCGCAAAGGAGGTTTCGTGAATCAGGAGTGCATAGTTGTAGGTGGCCACTTCTTTAATTTGGTTATCGAAAGAAGTGGCTGCTGCCGCTTCGAAAGCCATACGCGCATTGTGTTTGTCGTCCTTTTTCAGGTAACTTTGTCCGATATAGAGGTAGGCATTCTGCGCCAGAGCGTCGTCTTCCCGGATGGTTTGGCTCAGATAGGTGATTGCGTTGGCGTAGTCCGCTTTATTGTAATAGCTGACGCCCAGGATATATAAATCGTTCCGTCGCGTATTTTCCGTCAATTGGGTATATTTCGTCAGGTAGGCAATCGCTTTATCCCGGTTGTTCAAGTGATAATAGGAGTTTCCGGTGATACGGTACACTTCGCTATTATTCAGGCTATGAGGGTAACGGGAGAGGAGGTCTTCCCCCTCGCTTACCACCCGGTCGTATTTGCCTTGCAGGAAATAAATCTGTGCAATAAAGTATTGTGCCGATTCCCTGTAGGCTGTGGTATTCTTCAGGAGGGTAAATTCTTCCAGCGCATCGTTGTAGCGCTCGGTGGTGTAGTCGATGTAAGCAACGTAATAGGCTGCCGCTTCGCGATAGGTATATCCTACCTGATTGATGCGTGAGAAATAAGCGCGCGCCTTATTGGCATCGCCTGTTTGCAGCAGAGAATAGGCTAAGCGATAGGTATACGCTTCCTGCCGGTCTTCACTTAAGAGGTCTATATTGGCTTCATTCAGCCAGAAAGCCGCTTTCTCGTATTCTCTGTTTCCGAAGTGAACCGATCCTATATAGAAACAAATCTCGTCGGCATGGCGCGTATCGGGATAGGTATCCAAATATTCTTTCAGTTGTTCGGATGCTTGGGGAAGTCCTTGTTCGTAGGCGGCGCAGGCAAGCAAATAGTCGGCCTCCTGAATCAGGGAGAAATCGGCAGCCTGCAGTTTATAGGCCTGCAACTTGTCTATACATCCGGAATAGTTCTTCAATTCGAACAATTCCCTTCCTTCTGCAAACAAGCGTTCGGGTACGTTGAACCGATACGACCGCTGTCCGACGGCGACATAACTGCCGCATATCAGACAGAGTAGAAAAAATAGTCTTTTCATCATTCCTTTAGTTTTAAATGATATGTACACGGATACAAAGGTACGCGATAAAAGTTATTTGATTGCACAATCATGTTCGTTAAAATCTCTGTACATAAGTACCGCTTTCCGGATGGAGAGTAAACCGAAATCTTCCGGATTCAAGTCTTTGGGATGAAGAATAACGATTCCTGCGGCGTCGTCGGCCGCTTGAGCGCCGTCAAAATGTTCGACATCACATTCGAAGAATAAATCCAGAGTATGAACGTTGACGCCCTTATAGGGATAGATGTTCGGAAGGGAAAACACATAACGACAATTACCCAGCGAAAGCCCGGTTTCTTCTTTCACCTCGCGGTAAACCGCTTCTTCCGCCGTTTCATATCTGTCCGTAAAACCACCCGGAAGGTCTAATGTTCCGCAAGCCGGTTCCTTTGCTCTCCTTACCAGCAGGAGTTCTTTTTTCTTATTCCGGATAAAGCAGGCTACCGAAGCCGACGGATTGGAATAATACGTGAAGCCGCAGGCCAAACATTGCTTTGCCTTTTCGTTCCGGACTACAAATGTATCGGCTCCGCAAGCCGGACAGTATGTAAACGGTTGTAAGGGATGAGGCATTTTTTAAACTTCTTTCGCTTCCCAGCCCAATGCGCTGGCGCCTAATACAGCCGCATCGGCCTCTTTCAGTTGAGAGAAGATTAATTTAGTCTTTCCGGCGTATACATTCAATACATTTTTGTCCATCGCCACCTGTATCGGGTCTGCAATCAGTCTGCCGGCTTTGGCCAGTCCGCCGAACAAAATAATTGCTTCGGGGCTTGAGAAGGCAATAAAATCGGCAAAGGCTTCGCCCAGCATGTATCCGGTTGTTTCGAATATATCAAGCGCTATTTTATCATGCATCATGGCCGCTTCGTATATATCTTTCGAGGTGATGGTAGCCGGATCCAAATCGCGCAGCAAACTGTTTTCGGGGCGTATCTCCAGATATTCGCGTGCGGTACGCGCTATGCCGGTAGCAGAGGCATAGGTCTCCAAACAGCCATGCCGACCGCAACCGCACTTCCGTCCGTTGTGGCGACGTACAATGACGTGTCCCAACTCGCCGGCGAATCCATCGTGTCCGTACACCAGATTACCGCCCACTACGATACCACTGCCCACGCCTGTGCCCAGCGTAATCATAATAAAATCTTTCATCCCGCGCGCTGCCCCATAAGTCATTTCCCCGATAGCGGCCGCATTGGCGTCGTTAGTCAGGGTAACAGGGATATGATTCAGTTTTTCGGAGATTAATTGCGCCAGCGGAATCCGTCCTTTCCATAGGAGATTGGCGGCAGCCTCGATACAGCCGGTGAAGTAATTCCCATTGGGAGCCCCTATTCCTATCCCTTTGATTTTAGAGGCGCCCCCTACCTGTTCGACGGCAACTCGGATAGCTTGCGTCAGTTCACTTACATAATCGTTCACATCGGCATGTTTATTCGTTTTAATTGAACCGTTTTGCAAGATAGTGCCTCTTGCATCTACTACTCCGAATACGGTGTTTGTACCGCCCATATCAATACCTACGACATAAGGCTTTTCCATAAAATTTGTTATTTTTAAAATTAGTAATTAGTAATAAAAAACTTCATATATCACTTAAAAATGGCAAATATACATGATAAATATGAATTTTCATACAGGTAACTCCGATAACCGGCGATTCGGGGCGAAAAGTGATTCCGGCAAGCAGGGAGTAATTTTCGACGAACCGGGACTTATTATTTATCAATCAAATATTCTTCCCGGAATACTTTCCCGGGCAAGGACAGGATAGCCGTGTCCAACTCCGGATACTTATAGAGCTTGTTATAAAGCGTATCAAACATTATAAAATCCTGTTTGTTTTTAATTGCGTATGGCTTACTTCCCCCGCAGGCTGTGAGCAGGAGAACAATCAATCATAGATATAACAGGCCGGCGGTTCATGAATTATCTGAATCTACTATGACGGTATATCTTCCCGCCAGCATGAAAAACCGTACCTGTGTCATCTGCCATTTTTTGCAACTGCTTCTCTATTCTTCCCCGTACTTCCGGCGAAGTGTCGGATTCCAAGTAACAAAATCACAATCATGCCGTCTCTATATTTTCGGCTTTCCATCCCCCATTCCAAATATGTCTTTTGGCGGGAATTGGGGATACTTATTACCTGACGCCGGGTACTGCCGACAGAGGATATGTGTTCCAAGAGAACTTGTGTTACTGTCACGACCCTGTTTCAACAGGGCTATCTCTTCCCGTAGAAGCCTGTTCTCTTCTTGCAGAAGTTTGTTGGCCGTATATTCAGACACGGATATGGTAATCATCTCATTCCTGGTGCGAAAGTAATGTTTTTGGGAGAATTAGCGTTTTTTTTTGGGGGGGAGGAGATTGTCCGAAAACTCTTTGACCGTTTTCATTTTGCTGTGTCATTTTGAATGTACTGAAAGATATACTCTCTTCATGGGAGTACCTGAGTAGTTGCCAATATTTTTCGTTTATTTATCGTCATTTGTATAAGCATATCTCGTTATTTTTCATCTTTATTGCCAATTTTGTTATCGTTTATCCGTCTCATTTTTAATATAGGATAGTCTTTGCCAAAGTCATCTTTTTCTGTTCGTTCAAAGATTTCAAATCCAAACTTTTTATAAAATTCAACTGCATTAGCATTCTGTTCATTGACATCTACTTTGTCAGCGCTAAAATTTGAGAAAGCAAATTCAATCAGTTTTTTTCCTGAACCTTTTCCAATATGTTCGGGGGCTAAAAACAGCATTTCTATTTTTGTTTTATCCAATCCGATAAATCCAATAACCGTATTTTTATCAATTAAACAGAACATCCGGATAGCGTTAAAATCCATATTTTCAATTATTTTTTTGTAATATGCGATGTCCGCAGGCGCTAAAAAAGTATGAGTAGTGCGGACGGATTTTTCCCAAACAGCAATTATCTGTTCTTTATAGACCTCATTATATGAATGAATATTGGATGATAAATCTTTTAAATCCTCTCTTTCATATTTATGACTGTCCTTTTTCGTCTTTTTATATTTCCGGCATTTAATACGGTCTTCTTTTGTTGCGGGGAGTTTCATTTTTTTATTTACTTATCAATTTTACTGAATGTAACATGTTTTCCTTTAATGAACTTTTGCTGATCTGATAGCCAAATTCGGTGGCTTCTTTCTTGTAAGTCATGTATTGACTGTATCAATAGTAACTAATTTTCATCTTTGCTATATTTGTGTAACGAATGTCTTTTACCCGTTTTTATACTATTTTCGCTCATATCAAATTACTTTTTTTGTATGTTATACATCTTTCTTTCAGGGATATTTTGCCGACCAGCCAACCAAATTGCATTAATTTCTTTCTTCTTAAAATCCCATAGCTTTTTTTATTACGGCCATTTCTTCTTCTGATGTCAGCATTTTTAATAATTCAAATGCGACATTTGGAGCCGTCTTCGGGCAATAAGACGTAATAATATTACCATCAACTACTATTGGTTTGTTCACAACATTCACTCCAAATTCTTTCAATTTTTTTTGCCAGTATCCGTCTTTTAAGTGGTAAGTAGTTGCTTTCCG
>JAISZY010000128.1 GCA_031284375.1 Tannerellaceae bacterium
GGTATGTACGGCGTAGACACCCGCAAAGGCCCGATAGAAGACTGGAACGGCTCGTGGACGGGATATTATGAAAGAAAGCTGATAGACTGCTCCGTCGATGCCCAATACTACCGCCAGGCCGTGCCCTGGACCTTTATGCGGCTGGCCGAGATGTACACCATCGTAGCTGAAGCCAGCGTAGAATTGGACGAATTGGACGATGCCGCCAAGTACATCGACATCCTCCGCGCCCGCGTAGGCAATGTACCTGCCAGGGAGGCTCTAACGGCCCAAGGCAAACAATTCAACCAGGCCGACCTGCGGGAATTTATCCGCCACGAACGCCGCGTAGAGTTCGCCTACGAAAGCAACCGCTACTTCGACGTGCGCCGATGGATGATTGCCGACCAAACCAACAATAAACCCCTTGCCGGTATCCTGGTGGTAGGTCGCCTCAAACCGGGGCAAACGCAGAACAAACCCTATATCCACAACGAAGAAAAGTACGAATACAGCTATTACGTACAGGAATTGGGGAACGAAAAGCGGAAGTGGGACAACAAACTGTACTTCGCCCCCATCTCGCGCGACGAGAGAAGGCGTAACTCCGAACTCAAGCAAAATCCGGGATTGGAATAATGCCTTAAAAAATAGTCCACCCGGACAATAAACTTTCCCCGTATGGAGAAGCAAATTTCTCTGTACGGGGAAAATTTTATCCAAGGGAGAAATAAAAATTTACACTATAAGTGAAGAACCTCACAAATTTTGTTTATGTTTGCCTTAGAATTTAGAATCATTTGTATGAAAATTGAAGGAAACCCATAAAAAACCAAAGATCAAGTCACATGTTCGTATATATATATTTTTTTTTATTAATTATTTAATTAACTGTTTATGTTGAAGTTTAAATCTTTAGTATTTATTGCGTCAATTGTCGTCCTGTGTTTTTGCGGAAACATACGGGCGGAAGAAACGCCGGCCAAACCCACTGCACTCGTGTCTCAACAACAGACTGGAAAAATAACCGGTACGATTGAAGACAATCTGGGGCCTGTAGCAGGAGCAACTCTGCTTATAAAAGGCACTGCCACAGGTACGATCACCGACCTTGATGGTCGATTTACACTCGAAGGAATAAAAACAGGAGACATTATCCGAGTTTCATTTATCGGATATATCACACAAGAAATTCCTTATACCGGACAATCTTCCTTGACCATCCGGCTGATAGAAGACTCGCAAGCGCTCGATGAAGTGGTTGTAACCGCTCTGGGCATCAAACGCGAGAAAAAAGCGCTGGGATATGCCATGCAGGAAGTAAAAGGAGAACAACTAACCGAAACACGCGACGCTAACTTAGCTAATGCCTTAGCCGGAAAAGTGGCCGGCGTACAAATTCGCCAAAATGGAACAGGCATAGGAGGCTCTACCAAAATTCTGATTCGCGGGAATAACTCGATTACAGGCAATAACCAGCCGCTGATTGTAGTAGATGGCGTGCCTATCGATAACTTCAGCGGAGAAACAGCCGACTATTGGGGAAACAGTAACGCCGACAAAGGCTCCGGTATATCGGACATCTCGCCCGATGATATCGAAAGTATGTCGGTGCTGAAAGGCCCCGCCGCCGCCGCTTTGTATGGGAGCCGCGCCGGTAACGGGGTGGTGATGATTACGACCAAGAGAGGCGCCGCAAGCAAAGGGATTGGCATTTCGTTCAATACAAACCTCACCGTAGAAAATCCCATGCAGACGCCAAAGTTTCAGAATGAATACGGGCAAGGTTCAAATGGAGCTTTCGATGCGGATAAGATTGGAAGCTGGGGCGCCAAAATGGACGGCAAAACGGTGACCACTGCTCTGGGAAGCCTCCCTTATTCGGCACGGGATAACGATGTATACAAAGACTTTGCACGCACGGGGAATACTTGGACAAATAGCTTGGATATCAGCAAGGCAACCGAAGATATTTCCTTCCGCGCAGCCGTAACCCGCTTGGACAACGAAGCCGTAATCCCCAATAGCGGCATGAACCGCACCTCCGTTTCCTTGCGTTCTACCGCCAAGCTGGCCAAATGGCTGGAGGCCGACGTGAAAATCAATTACGTGAACCAGAATACCCGCAATCGTATCGCCGTAGCTGCCGACCCGAACAATATCTTTTACGAAGGTTTGCTCATCCCTCGAAGCATCGCCTACTCGGACTTCCTTCCTTACGAAAGTAGCGACTGGAAACGGGAAGACGGACGACCGGCCGGATACGTGTTTACGCACAACGCTTCGCCGCGAAACCCCTACTGGTCGGCCTACCGCAACCGGAACAGCGACAAGCGCGACCGCTACATTGGATTCGCCTCCTTAGACTTTACCTTTACCCACTGGCTGAGCCTTAAACTGCGTACAGGGATAGACAATTACACTTCTACCTACGACCTTATCCGCGCCACCGGCAATCCCTACTGGGAATCGAACGGCAGTTATACCACCAAGACGGAACAGTTCAAGGAAATGAACTCCGACTTCCTCTTCACCGCCCAAGGTAAATGGGGAAATCTGGGACTCGTGGCAACGGCCGGCGGAAATATCATGGCGCGACACACATCGCTGAATACGGCTGCCTCCGGCAATCTGGTTATCCCCGACTTCTACGCCATAGCAAACGGTCAGGAGCATAAGGCTACCTACTGGAAAAGCGGCAAACAAATCAACTCGCTCTATGCTACGGCCTCTTTGTCGTGGGCGGATTTCCTGTATCTGGATGTGACGGGACGCAACGACTGGTCTTCTACCCTCCCCAAAGATAATGCATCGTATTTCTATCCCTCGGTAGGCGGTAGCTGGGTGTTTTCGCAAATGCTCAATCAGATGGGAAAAGACCTGGGAGCTCTCACCTTCGGCAAACTGCGCGTATCCTGGGCACAGGTAGGTAACGATACGGAACCTTATCAATTGCTCGACTATTATTCGATTGATTACAACATCAAAGACGGAATCTTTACCGCAGGCAGCCAGAATTATATAGCAAATCCCAACCTGAAAAGCGAAACCATCCAATCCTGGGAACTTGGTCTGGAACTGCGAGGCTTCGACAACCGCTTAGGCGTAGACTTGTCTTACTACAAGAAGAACGCCTTCGACCAGATACTGAAAATCTCCGTCCCCGCCGCTACCGGTTATCAATACAAAATGATTAATGCCGGTAATATCCAAAACCAAGGTTGGGAACTGGCCATCAATGCCACGCCGGTGAAGACGGCTTCCGGGTTTCAGTGGGAAACCCTGCTCAACTGGTCGAAAAACGCCAATAAGATTATAGAACTTACCGACGACACCAAAAAGCAAGTATTGAGCGATGGCACCGGAATCAGCCACCTCCAGATTGTAGCCGAAGAAGGCGGTTCGTTCGGCGACATCTACGGATATGCTTACGAACGCGATGCAAACAACCGGATAGTAGTGGGCGACGACGGCTTGCCCATCCGGGCCAGCGACATGAAATTGCTGGGTAATAATCAGCCGGAATGGATGCTGGGATGGTCGAACGAGTTCTCGTTCAAAAACTTCACGCTGGGCTTCCTGATTGACCTGAACTACGGCGGCAACGTCTTTATGGGCTCCATTCAGACGGGCGCCAATTACGGCAACTTGGCGATGACGCTGGAAGGACGCGAAACCGGTTTGCTGTTTGAAGGCGTAACCAAAGACGGAGCAGCCAACAGCAAAACCGTAGACGCACAGTCCTACTGGGCCAAACAATCCGACATAACCGAAGCCTTTATGTACGACGCTACCAATGCGCGTCTGCGCGAAGTAAGCCTCGGCTATAGCCTTCCCCGCAACCTGTTGGCCAAAACGCCGTTCACCGCTTTGAAGGCCAGCTTAGTGGCTCGCAATTTGTTCATGATATACAGCAAGACCGAAGGTTTCGACCCGGAAGCCGGCTTCAGCAACAGCAGCAAGACGCAAGGCTACGAATTTGGTTCGATGCCAACGATGCGTAGTATTGGATTCAATATAAATGTAGCATTCTAAATAAATACCGATATGAAATCATCAATAATAAAAATAGGGTTCGTTTCTGCCATGTTTCTGTTGGCAATCGCAGGATGCGACTTAACGGACATCAACGAAAACCCCAATCAACCAACGGCCGAAGTAAATTATAACTTCGACGAAGCTCGACTGGCAGGCGCTTTCCGCGGCACGGCGCCGGTGATGGAAGGCGACGACGAACAGCGTGTTAAATCGCTCATTATAGACTTTTACGCTCAGATGCTGGACGGCGGTAGTTACGATACGAAGAATTACCTATCGAACGAAGACTGGAACCAACGTATGTACCGCCGCGTACAATCGGCCGTTTCCGGCCTCAACATCATAATCCGTAACCTGACGGGTAAAGAAGCCGAGTTTGCCAAAACCATCGCCGTAGCAAAAATATGGCGCGTATACGTACAGGCGCAAGGCGTAGACTATTTCGGCCCGATACCTTTTGCCAAATATACGGAAGCGGAAGAGAATCCCCCCTACAAATCGGTGGAAGACTCCTACGCCGAGTTCTTCAAAGAATTGGACGACGTCGCAGATTTGCTGGGCAAAGGAACGAGCGATGTGTTCAACTCCGCCTCGTCCGATATCGTATACCGGAACGACGCTTCCAAGTGGAAGAAGTTTGCTTCTTCCCTGCGCCTGCGTTTAGCTCTGCGCCTGTCTGAGGCCAACGCCGCCAAATGCAAGGAGGAAGTAGCCAAAGCCCTTGCCGAAGGTGTGATGGAAAGCGCGGCCGATAACGCCTACGTACCTCCCCGCGCCGATGGCGGTTGGGGCGCCGATTACAACTATACCATGTTTCAGATTACCTGGTCGGGCCCGCTGGTGATGTCTTCCTCTTTCGAGAAATTGGTAGAAGGCATCGGCGGTATCGCCTGGGAAGGTTCGATAACAAATCAACGCGCCGTGTGGGACAACAAAGCATCGGAAGAAAAAGTAAATGCAAACTACCAACATCCGGAGCAGATAGACCCCCGCGCTACCGTGATGTTCGACCCTCCCTATGCCAAACCGGCCTCGGAAGCCAACTATGGCAACGCCTGGAAAGGACTCGCTCCCGGACTGCCGGCTTCCGAACGGGGAAAGGACGAATACAACCGGAACTACTACCCCGAACTGGGCATCCTCTTCCGAAGCGGCGCCCCCTACAAGAGCCGTCCCTACGACGTCTTCCTTTACGAAGAAGTCTGTTTCCTCAAAGCGGAAGCTTTCCTGCGCGGCTTTGCATCGGGCGATGCCAAAGTTGAGTACGAAAAAGGCGTACAAGCCTCGTTTGCCACTTGGGGCGTATCCGGTCATGCCGCCGCCTACCTGGCTTCTACGGCCAAAAACGTAGCCGGGACAAGCGCCGGCTTCGACGACACGGAAGGAGCCGGCAATACGCAGCTCGAAAAAATCATTACGCAGAAATATCTCTCGCTCTTCCCCGATGTCTCGATGGAAGCCTGGAACGACAAACGCCGCCTCAACCTGCCGCGCATGGACGTTCCCGCTTCGCGTAATGAACTGCTGTACAACAACAGCGATAAAGATATCCGGAAGTCTGCCAATTTCATCAAGCGGGTACAATATCCGCAAAACGAAATACAGATAAACAAAACGGAATACGATAAAGGCGTCCTGCTCCTGGGTGGCCCCGACGTTGTATCCACGCCGGTCTGGTGGGATAAAAACGTCAACTATTGCACATCCGAGCAATAGAAAGGAGTTTCTTATGGGTTAATATGGGGAAGGTCGGGAGCGTGATGTTTCCGACCTTCTGTTTTGCATACGGGTTAAGACTTCTTCCCTTTTATTCTTTACGCCGGTTCTATCTTCCGTAAGGATACGTACCAGAGGTAGCCTTCTACGCGGGGGTATCCCATCTGCCGTATCAGTTTGATGTAACGTTTTACCTGGGCGTGGTGTTGCGACGTTTGGCGTTCGCCGAATTTGTAATCTACCACTACTACTTTTTCGTTGAATATCATCACCCGGTCGGGGCGCCGGGTCTGCTCTTTCCCGCAGAGGATTTCTACTTCGTTCCATACACGAGCCGAGCCGTCGTACCAGCTTGCTACGCCGGGATGGTCTAATGCCGTACGGAGGGAGGAGACGAGTTGCCGGGCTTCTTCCCGGCCAATGATTCCTTCTTGCCGGAATGTCTCCACGGAGGCCGGAATGTCTCTATGGGTGAGGATACGGCTCAGTATTTTGTGCATCAAAACGCCATGTTTCCGTTGGGCGTTGTCGAAAAAGAAGTCTTGACCATGCAGGCGGAGGTACAGGCGTTCGTTGGGCGAAACGGAATGGAGGCGGCCCATCGGTATCTCTTCCGTTGCCGGCTCTTCTTTGCCGGGCGAGGCGGCCGGGGCGGACGTTCCGGTTTCAAATACGCCGGATTGTGCATGGAAAGAAGGCGATGATTCCAGCGTAGCCCAGAGGAGTTGGGCCGTAGTGGCGGTCTTCTTAGGCCAGGGGGCGAAGACAATCAATTCTTCTTTGGCCCGGGTGAAAGCTACGTACAGCGTGTTCAGGTTGTCGATAGAGGCATGCAGGCGTTCTTTGAAATAATCTTTTGCATAATAGGTCTTTGTCAGGGCCTGTCCGTAGCGTACGGGTACTAAGTGCAGACGGTTGAACGGCGCCTTTTCAGGACGACACCACAGAACGACCGGCAGCGTAGGGCGATGGTCTATTTCCCATTCGCAGAAAGGGAGAATGACGGCTTTGAAGCCTAAACCTTTCGACTTATGTATCGTCAGGATGCGGATGGCGTCTTGTCCGTCGGGGGTGGCGATGGTTTTCCGCACACCTGTTTCGTCCCACCATTTGAGGAAACGGCTAAGGTCGGGGGTTCCTTTTTGCGAAAACTCCAGCGACATATCGAAGAAAGCTTGTACAAAAACCTGCTCGTTGCCGGGGAATGAATCGCCAAAGAGACGGAATATGCCTTCCGTCATCTCGTACAGGGCATGGTGGGAGAGGGCTTGGAGGGCTTGGCTTGTGGCCGGGTCGAAGGCTCTTGTTTCTATGTCGGCAAAACGTCCGGTCAGGGTGGCATAGGCCAGAAAAGCCAATTGCTTGTTTGTTGCGTTGGCGGGATTTTTCAGATAACGCAGGATAGCCACGATAAAGCGGACGGCCGGCGAAGCGCTTACATAAAGAGCATCGTCCGATATAATATCGTAGCGGTAAGGACTGTCCGGATGTGTTTCTTTGTATGCCAGCAGGGTCTCGGCTACTAAGGCGCCTTCCCGGTTGGTGCGTATCAAGATGGCGATGTCCTTCAGGGGATAGCCGTTGTCTTGCAATTGTTCCAGAACGGCGGGGAGACGGCAGAGAACTTCTTCCTTCCAGTCGGCTTCGTTCTCGTCGTTTTCGGGGATAAATTCCACGCGCACGTGGCCTTCCTTGTCTTGAAAGATGGGGGCCGTCTGTTGCTCGCTTCCTTCGTATGCCGAGAGGATGGCGTTGCGGAAAGTCTGCCGGCCTGCTTCGGACAAAGAGGAGGCCGAGAGCGTTTCGTTGTACATGTCTTGCAACAGGGCGGGAGCGGCAGAAAAGACGGCGTTGTTGAAAAGGACAATCCGGCGGAAACTGCGCCAGTTTTCCCGCAGCGTTTCTTCCTGCACCTGTTCGCGGAGAAAGTCCTTTTGCACTTGTTCGTCCAGCAGTTTCCAATTCGAGTTGCGGAAACGGTAGATGCTTTGCTTTACATCGCCCACGATAAGATTATTGTGCCGGTGCGCCAGACTTTCCGCTATGAGGGGACGAAAATTATGCCATTGCATATCGCTGGTATCCTGAAACTCATCCATCATATAATGGTCTATATGCGTACCTGTTTTCTCGAAAATAAAAGGGGTGTCGCTTCCGTCTATTATTTTGTTGAGTAATTCGGTTGTATCGGCAATCAACAAAATATTTTTTTCTTTCCGGTAGGATGCGATTTGATGGGAAATATCGCCGAGGATACCCAGCGTATAATAGTAACGCACCGTTTCTTTGGCGGTATAATAGGTTGGTTCGCGGAAGAAGTTTACGATGTCTTTGATGCAGTCGTTAAGTCCGTTGCGAAAGGCGCAGCCGATGATTTGCACCTTGCCGGGAGGCGTAGTACGGGTATAAAACGCTTCTTCGGTATCTTCCAGGGCAACGAACGTGGCGGTAGGTTCTTTCACTTCTCCACGGGCATATTTTTCTAAATACAACAGAGGAGAACGGCTCCCTCCCTTAAAGTCGGAAGGCAGCAGAGCATATTGGCTCAAAATAGCCATGCCTTTTTCTCCCAATGCCTTCAGGCGGGCTTCCGAAGAACGGATTATGCCATAGAGTTCGTTCTTGTATCTTTCCAGCGCCTGCTTGTCTTCGATATCCTTGCTTATTTTGTCGCTGCAAGCTTTGTAGCTTTCTTTAAACACTTCCCGGCCGAGCGACATGATTTCGCGGCGCAGATTCCATTCGCCTCCGTTTTCTATCTTGTCTTCGGCAAAGCGAAGCAGCCAGCCCAGCAGCTCTTTGTTTTCCGATTTTTCCAGTCCGCCGAGTAAATTATCTACGGCTTCGGAAAGTACCAGCTCCTGATCCAACTCGATACCGTATCCGCCTTGCAGACCTATCTCGCGGGTAAAGGCGCGCATGGTTTGCTGAAAAAAACGGTCGATGGTACTGATATTAAATGCGGCATAATCGTGGAGGATGGCCGTTAAAATGTCTTTTGCCTTTTGCCTCACCTTGTTTTCGGGCAGTTTATATTCGGCGGCGAGCATGGGGAGGTAGCTGGACGGACGCCGGGCGGAGAGATGATAGAGTTCCTTTATGATACGGCTTTTCATTTCGTCGGTCGCCTTATTGGTAAACGTAACGGCCAGGATACGCCGGTATGCGTTTTCGGAGGAGAAGAGCAGTTTAAGGTATTCGCCCGTTAATTTGTGGGTTTTTCCTGTTCCTGCGGAAGCTCTGTAAATGGTAAGCATGGGGAAGAGGATGTTTAGATGATGCGGGTTTTTAGATAGCCTTCTTTTTGCAGAATTTCCAGCGCCTTGGTACGCAAGTCTCCTTGTAGAATGATTTCGGCATCTTTGGCCGACCCTCCCACGCCACATTTTGTTTTCAGCAGTTTGCCCAGCGATTCCAGGTCGCTTGCCTTCCCTCGGAATCCGGTTATGAGCGTTACTATCTTTCCCGCCCGTTTATGTTTATCGAGCGATACGCGCAAGGCTTGTTTTTCTTTCGGAAGAGTCCCCTCTTCTTCTGTCTCGTCTGTTTGGTATTGGAAGTCGGGATTGGTGGAGTACATCACTCCCAGACGTTCTTTCCAGTCATTGTTTTTCATACATCATCTTATATTTTCTGTGGATACGCAAGCAAAAATACGGAAAATATTCGATGTCCCATAAAGCGGAGGGGGGCTTTGGCCCACACCTCGCCGGCCAACAACAACCCTTACCGCAAAATACGAAACAACACACATCGTTCGTTTATATGGAAATAAACTTTGAATCATTATGAAAACATGTACAATTCTGTCCTTATTCCTCCTGTTGTGTGCCAAGCCTCTATTTGCCGCCGAATTGTTTGTCGAAACCGAAAACTTTGCACATAAAGGAGGCTGGGTGGTAGACCAGCAGTTTATGGATCTGATGGGTTCGCCCTACCTCATGGCCCACGGACTGGGCGAGCCTGTTGCCGCCGCATCCACGCACGTCGCATTCCCCGAAACGGGAACTTACTACGTGTACGTCCGGACATTCAATTGGACGTCTCCCTGGAAAAACGGAGAAGGCCCCGGAAAATTCAAGCTATCCGTAAATGGGAAGGAACTGCCTGCCGTTCTCGGCCACAAAGGCTCGGAATGGATGTGGCAGGAAGCCGGGAAAGTATCCATCAGTCAGACCAACGTTGTATTAGGGCTTCACGATCTGACGGGCTTTAACGGACGTTGCGACGCTATTTACTTTACCACTCAGGCAGGCGCTCAACCTCCCTCTTCTCTCCAAGAACTTGAGGCTTTCCGCAGAAAGGCGCTACACCGGCCCGACAATCCTCAACAGGCAGGCACATACGACCTCGTTGTAGTGGGAGGCGGCATTGCCGGGATGAGCGCCGCCCTCTCGGCCGCCCGTCTGGGATGTAAAGTCGCCCTTATCAACGACCGGCCTGTATTGGGAGGCAATAACAGTTCGGAGATTCGTGTGCACCTTGGCGGACGCATCGAAACCGGCCTGTACAAAGAATTGGGTAATCTGCAAAAAGAGTTCGGCCCCGAAAAAGGCGGAAACGCTCAGCCGGCCGATTATTACGAAGACAACAAAAAGGCGGAAATCATCGCCAAGGAAAAGAACATCACCCTCTTTCTCAATTACCGGGCCATCGGCGTAGAGATGAACGGACAAAGCATCCATGCCGTAGTAGCCGGACATATTGAGAACGGAACGGAACAAATCTTCCACGCCCCGCTTTTTTCCGATTGTACGGGAGATGGCGCCATCGGTTATTTAGCCGGGGCCGATTACCGGACAGGAAGGGAAGGAAGAGACGAATTTGGAGAAAGCACGGCGCCGGAGAAAGCAGACAAGATGACGATGGGAGCTTCCGTACAATGGTATTCGGTAGACGAAGGGAAAGCATCCGCCTTCCCGCACTTCAGCTATGGGGTAACCTTCCATGAGCAGAACGCGGAAAAGGTGATGATGGGAGAATGGACCTGGGAGACGGGTATGAATTACGACCCAATCAAGGACTTTGAGCGTATCCGCGACTACGGACTGCTGGTGGTGTATTCCAACTGGAGTTATCTGAAGAATCAAATGAAAGAGAACCGGCAATACCGAAACCGCAAGCTGGGCTGGGTAGCTTATGTGGCCGGCAAACGTGAATCGCGCCGTTTGATGGGCGACTATATCCTCAAGGAAGACGACCTGACCCGCCCTGTGGCGCACGAAGACGGAACGGCGGCAACCACCTGGACCATCGACCTCCACTACCCCGACCCTCAGAATACGGCCAATTTCCCCGGCGAAGAATTTAAATCCATCGCCAAGCATAACCCCATTTATCCCTATCCTATCCCTTACCGGTGTTTGTATTCCCGGAATATAAACAACCTCTTTATGGCGGGCAGGAACATCAGCGTGACCCACGTAGCCCTGGGCACCGTCCGGGTGATGCGCACCACCGGCATGATGGGCGAAGTAGTAGGCATGGCGGCCTCCGTATGCAAAAAACACGGCGTAAACCCCAGAGCGGTTTACCTCTATCACTTGGAGGAGTTGAAAGCATTGATGCAGGAAGGTGTCGGCGCAAAAGGGCTTCCGAACAATCAGAAGTATAACGAAGGAGGAACGCTGGGGGAAATACCGTAAGATATCCGAAATACGCCGAACAATCCTTGCGATTAATCGGAAGATTAATCCTACATTTGTCTTACTAATTTTATTATTTTATATCGAACATACATGGGAAAAGTTTTAGTAATTGGGGCCGGCGGCGTGAGTACGGTTGCAGTAAAGAAAATAGCGATGAACGCGGATGTCTTTACCAACATATTGATTGCCACACGCACCCAAAGCAAAGCCGACAAAATTGCGGCCGGTATTACCAATCTAAAGGTGTACACCGCACAGGTAGACGCCGATAAACAGGACGAACTTGTTGCATTGTTTCGCGAGTTTAAACCCGACTTAGTTGTGAACTTAGCCTTGCCCTACCAAGACCTCTCCATCATGGACGCTTGCCTGGCTTATGGAGTAAGTTATCTGGATACGGCCAACTATGAGCCGCTTCACGAAGCAAAGTATCAATATAGCTGGCAATGGGCGTACAAAGACCGGTTTGAAAAGGCAGGACTCACGGCCATCCTCGGCTGTGGATTCGACCCCGGCGTTACGGGCGTATATACGGCATACGCTGCCAAACATTATTTCGACGAGATACAATACATAGACATTGTAGACTGTAACGCGGGAGACCATCATAAGGCCTTTGCCACCAATTTTAATCCCGAAATCAATATACGCGAAATCACCCAGCGAGGGAAGTACTACGAAAACGGCGAGTGGAAAGAAACCGAACCGCTCTCGGTACACCAAACTTTACATTACCCGGAAGTCGGGCCGAAGGAATCCTACCTGATGTAT
The DNA here is from genome assembly GCA_031284375.1 of Tannerellaceae bacterium. Lineage (GTDB taxonomy): Bacteria > Bacteroidota > Bacteroidia > Bacteroidales > Tannerellaceae > DFXE01. Next base: position 12,153 of record JAISZY010000128.1, read on the forward strand.
CACGAAGAACTGGAGAGCTTGGTGAAAAACTTCCCCACCCTCCGCCGCGCACGTTTCTGGATGACTTTCGGACAGGAATACCTCACACATCTGCGGGTGATACAAAACATAGGAATGAGCCGTATCGACCCCATCCTCTACAATGGAGTAGAAATTGTGCCCATCCAATTCCTGAAAGCCGTACTGCCAAACCCCGGCGACTTGGGCGAAAACTATACCGGACAAACCTCCATCGGCTGCCGTATACGCGGACTGAAAGACGGAAAAGAACTCGCGTACTACGTATACAATAATTGCAGCCACCAGGCCGCGTATAAGGAAACAGGCGCACAGGCGGTGAGTTATACCACAGGCGTGCCGGCCATGATTGGCGCCAAACTCTTTATGCAAGGACGGTGGAAAAAACCGGGCGTGTGGAACGTAGAGGAATTTGACCCCGACCCGTTTATGAACGAACTGAACGAACAGGGACTGCCCTGGCGCGAACAATTCAATGTGGATTTGGAACTGTAGTCGTAACTTATATAAAAATAAAAACAAGCAATATGTCGAAAGAAGAAAATTTATTTGAAAAAGGAAAAACACCGGAAGCGAAACCGGCTATTCATGCCGACAAGCTAAAAGCGCTCCGGGCTGCCATGGATAAAATTGAAAAAACCTACGGAAAAGGCTCTATCATGAAGATGGGAGACGAAACGGTAGAACAAATAGAGGTCATTTCCAGTGGGTCGATTGCCTTGAACGCCGCCTTGGGCGTAGGAGGCTATCCGCGCGGTAGGGTGATTGAGATATTCGGACCGGAATCGTCGGGGAAAACTACGCTGGCTATCCACGCCATCGCCGAAGCGCAGAAAACGGGAGGAGTGGCCGCCTTTATTGACGCCGAACATGCCTTCGACCGCTTCTATGCCGAAAAACTGGGCGTAGATATAGACAACCTCTACATCTCGCAGCCCGATAGCGGAGAGCAAGCGCTGGAAATTGCCGAACAATTGATTCGCTCGTCGGCCGTAGACATCATCGTTATCGACTCGGTGGCCGCCCTTACGCCCAAAGCCGAACTGGAAGGCGAAATGGGCGACAGCAAAATGGGACTGCAAGCCCGCCTCATGTCGCAGGCCCTGCGTAAGCTGACGGGAGCTATCAATAAAACAAATACCACTTGTATCTTTATCAATCAATTGCGCGACAAAATAGGCGTTATGTTCGGAAGTCCGGAAACAACCACCGGCGGAAACGCCCTGAAGTTCTACGCTTCCGTACGCATCGACATCCGCCGTATCGGCCAGCTTAAAGACGGCGAAGACGTGAAAGGAAACCAAGTGCGCGTAAAGGTGGTGAAAAACAAAATAGCGCCTCCCTTCCGGAAAGCAGAGTTCGACATCATGTTCGGCGAAGGCATCTCGTATACCGGCGAAATCGTAGACCTGGGAGCCGAACTGAATATCATCAAAAAAAGCGGTTCGTGGTATAGCTACAGCGATGCCAAATTGGGGCAAGGCAGAGACGCCGCCAAACAATGTCTCGCCGACAATCCCGAACTGGCCGAAGAACTCTCCAACCTTATTTTCGCAGCCCTCAAACATTGACAAACAAAGACAAATACCGCACCCTCTGCCGAACGGAAGCTACTATCCCGATTTTTTCGAGAGACTGGTGGCTGGATGCGGTTTGCGGAACAAAATGGGATGTCTTGCTTTACGAGGAAAAGGGGCGTATCCGCGCCGCCATGCCCCTCTTCCTTCCTCTTCCTAAAATCGTTTCCATGCCGCCCTACACCCAAACGATGGGCATCTGGTTTGCCAAAGATTCCGGCGATACAAAATACGTCACCGCGTTAGGACAACGGCAGAAAATAACGAACGTATTTGCCGGAGAACTAAAAAAGTACACCGCCTTTCTGCAAAACTTCCATTACGAGATAACCGACTGGTTGCCGTTCTACTGGGCAGGCTACCGGCAAACAACCCGTTATACCTACCTCCTGCATGATATAAACCAAACCGAACGCCTGAGAGAGTCTATGAGTCCGCATCTGAGGCGTAAAATTACCCTGGCAACAAAACATGGCCTCGTAGTAAAACACGGTATTTCCGCGCAAGATTTCTTGCGCATTCATTCCCTTACCTTCCAACGGCAGGGGAAAAAACCGGCGCACACCGAAACGCTGAAACATTTGATACACGTTTGCCTCGCACGAAACCAAGGCGACCTCTGGGGCGGATACGACGCAAACGGTAGTCTTCATGCCGTAGCCTTTATTGTTCGTCAGGAAAGCGCCGCCTATTATTTGGCGGGAGGAACCGACCCGGCTCTGCGGGATTCCGGAGCGCACGCCCTCGTTTTGTGGGAAGCCATTCAGGATGCTTCGGCATACGCGAACCGGTTCGACTTCGAAGGCTCGATGCTTCCCGGCGTAGAACGCTTTTTCCGGGAGTTTGGCGCCACTCAAACACCCTACTTCACAATAAGTAAAGGAAAAATCGGTCTATGGGATAAAGCGCTGATAAAACTACATCGCCGGATATGAACGAAATGCTCTCGTATTTGATTCGCTTCCTCCTGGGAGACGATATCGCCGCCGCCCGCTATGCCTCTCACATCGGTTATACCGACAATCCGAAACTTTTCCCTCGCTATCCGCTGGTGATTATCCCCTCCGGATTTTTCAACGAACACGTGTACGCCACGCCCGCCTCCCTGCCTTCCCTGCCCTTGAAAGAAATAAACGGAATGCCCCTCCTTTTCGGTCGGGCAAAAGAAGAACAGACAGGCAATACCCTTGTGATTCATGCCGACCTGATAGCCGGCGCCTACTTCCTCGTTACCCGGTACGAAGAAATGGTGCGCCGCCAGGCGCGCGATGCCCACGGACGCTTCCCCGGAAAAGAATCCCTGCCTTTTCGCGCCGGCTTTATCCATCGCCCGCTGATAGACGAATACCGCCTCTACCTCCGGAGCCGGCTGAAACTGCCGCCGCCGGAGCCGGGGATACGCCAAATCTTCCTCACCCACGATGTAGACGCCCCGTTTCTGTATCGTTCGTGGAAAGGAACGATGCGTTCCCTCCTCGACGGGCGAGGACTCATTCAATCCTTCCGCGGAAAGACAGGCAACCCGGCCGAAGACCCTTACTACACCTTCCCCCGATTGTTTGAAGAAGATGGCCGCCTGGCGGAAAAAACACACATCGCCCGCTCCGTTTTCTTCCTTAAAGCCGGAGGACGCACACCGGCCGACAAGCCTCATTACAATCTGCAAAACAAAGACATCCTCCGTCTCGTGGACGATATACGGAGCCACGGAGCAGAAATCGGACTGCATGCCAGCTATGAAGCCGGACAATCTCCCCGGCTCATTGCCCGGGAAAAAGCCCGGCTGGAACAAGCCCTGGGCTGCACGGTGCGGTATAACCGCCATCATTTCCTCGCCTCCCGCGAACCGGAGGATATGAACTATCTGGAGGAACAGGCCTTGACCGACGACTTCTCTCTCGGATATGCCGACGTAGCCGGTTTCCGCCTGGGAACCTCCCACCCTGTTCGCTGGATTAACCCGCACACCCGCCGGCTGACGGCTCTCCGCCTCCACCCCCTTACGGTGATGGATTGTACATTGGAAGAAAAGAAATACATGAACCTTTCCCGCCACGAAGCCTCCGCATACTGCCTTAGCCTGATAAACGAAGTGCGAAAGGCCGGAGGCGAACTTTCCCTTCTGTGGCATAATACGTCGATGAGGGAAAACACCGGCAGCTATCTGCCCCAACTCTACTCTTTTTTATTAACCCAACTCGCCGGCACATGAAAATACTTATCCTCTGCGATATGTTCCCCCCCGCCTTCGGGCCACGGATGGGATACCTCTGCAAATACCTGGCGCGCGCCGGATGGGAGCCGGTTGTGCTAACGGAATCTATCCACGACCAAACCTTTGCCTTCCTTACCGGACACGCTCCCGTGCATTACATCCGATACTACAAAGCAAAGGGGAGAATCGCCCGGAAAGTGGAAAAAATACGCTTGCTTTTGGCCGATTTCTTTTTCAACTGCAAAGACCGGAAGATGCAAAAAGCCGGCGCACGGCTGCTGAAAGAAGGAGGTTTCAACGCCATCCTGTGCAGCGTCTACCGCACCTTCCCCCTGCCCGCCGCCCGGAAACTGGCCAAGCGCTTTGACCTTCCCTTCGTTGCCGACATGCGAGACATCATAGAGCAATATCCCTCGCACGAATACATTGCCCATCCGCCTCATACCTTCCCCTGGCTCGACAGACAGATTATACGGATTTTCCGCCAAAAACTTCTGCACGACCGCAACCGGGCCTTACGCGCCGCCGCCTGCATCACCACCGTATCGCCCTGGCATGTAGAAAAAATGAAAGCCTACAATCCCTGCGTAGCGCTGATATACAACGGATACGACCCCGAACTGTTCTACCCCCTCCGGATACCTGCCGCACAGTTCCGCCTCACGTACACCGGTCGCTTAGTTGGCCCCAACATCCGAAACCCGGAATGTCTCTTCCAAGCCATCCGGACGCTATCCGAAGCCGGAGAAATCCATCCCAACGCCTTGCGCCTATGCTGGTACACCGACCCGGCCTCCGCCCAATACTTCCGCGCCCTGGCCGAACGCTACGCCATAACCGCCTATATGGACTACTTCGGATACGTGCAGGCCGATACCATCCCGATGATTCTAAACGAAAGCTCCGTGCTGCTCCAATTGGCCAACAAAGCAGACCAAAAAGGGCCGAAAGGCATCATGAGCACCAAACTCTTCGAGGCCTTTGCCGTAGAAAAACCGCTGCTGCTGGTGCGTAGCGACGAGAGTTTTCTGGAAGAAACCATCTGCCGCGCCCAAGCCGGCATCGCCGCCCGCAATGCCGGGGATGTCTGCGCCTTCCTCCGCCGCTATTACGCGCAATGGAAAGAAAAAGGATACACCACGATAACGCCCCGGCGGGAAGTGACGGAATCCTTTTCGCGCGAAAAACAAGCCCAACAATTTATGCAAATCTTATCCCGTTATGGAAAAACATCTTCACATCGTTGCCCTTAATATCCCCTACCCCCCCAATTACGGGGGAGTTATCGACATCTACTACCAACTCACGTCCCTGCATCGCCTGGGAGTGAAAATCATCCTCCATTGCTTTGCGTACGACCGCCCGCCGGCCACCCAATTGGAAGCTTTCTGCCAAGAAGTTCACTACTACAAACGCCGCACAGGACTGCCGGCCAATATCACCCTCCTGCCCTACAACGTGTACAGCCGCAAAGCCCCCGGCTTGATGGAACGTTTGCTGCAAGACAATCACCCCATCCTCTTTGAAGGCCTGCACTCGTGCTATTATTTAACCGACAAACGTTTGGCCGGAAGGCAGAAACTATTTCGCGAAGCCAACATCGAGCACCACTATTACCGCCTCTTAGCCGCTTCGTGCCGCGAGCCGCTCACCCGGCTGTTCCTCCTCGTCGAAGCCTGGCGATTCAAACGCTACGAACCCGCCATCGCTTCCGCCAATGCCACGCTGGCCATATCGCAGGCCGATGCCGATTACCTCCGGCAAAGGTTTCCGGGACGGCGCATCGAGTTCGTTCCCGCTTTCCATGCCGGCAATCAGGTAACATCCACCGCCGGGCGCTCGGACTTTATCCTCTACCACGGCAAGCTCTCGGTGTTCGAGAACGAGCACGTAGCCCTTTTCCTTATCCGCCACGTATTCGGCAAGCTGGATTGCCCCTGCATCATTGCCGGCATGAATCCTTCGGAACGGATACGCACCGCCGCCGCTCCTTATCCCCACATCCGCATCGAAGCCAACCCGACAGACCAACGGATGAGCTACCTTACAAGCCGGGCGCAGGTACATCTTTTAATCACCTTCCAGAACACCGGTCTGAAGCTGAAACTCCTCAACAGCCTCTTTGCCGGTCGCCATATCGTAGCCAACCCCTTGATGCTCTCCGGAAGCGGCTTGGCTCCCCTCTGCCACGTAGCCGATACGCCCCAAGAGATGATTGCCGCCTGCCGCCGCCTGCTGTCCGAACCCTTTACGGCCGAAGAAATCGCCCGCCGCCAATCTTTTCTCCTCCCCGCCTATTCTCCATCCCTCCAAGCCGAACGCCTTCGGCAAATGCTGCCGTAAACAACCATAGCCTTTCGATTCGAGGAAAAGCTAAAGCGCATCATTTACAGGCATAAACGAGTGAGACGCTGAGTTCGGCAAGCCACTCACTGAATTCAGTGAGCCACGTACTGAACTCAGTGAGCGACGTACTGAACTCAGTGAGCCACGCACTGAACTCAGTGAGCCACGCACTGAACTCAGTGAGCCACGTACTGAACTCAGTGAGCGACGTACTGAACTAAGTGAGCGGCGTACTGAACTCAGTGAGCGGCGTACTGAACTCAGTGAGCAACGCACTGAACTCAGTGAGCGATGTACTGAACTCAGTAAGCGACGCACTGAACTCAGCGAGCCTTCCCTGTCGTTGCTTTTCCGGCTGCAAACCCCTTGGCCAAGCCGCGCATGGAGGGAAGAGAAAGCAATTTTTCCTATTGTATCTTGTGCAACTAAAATATTCCTGTATATTTGCCCCGTTTGATAATAAATTGAAAGTAACAATAAAGAATAAGAATAAATTACACCATTATGGGAACCAATAAAGTGATTGGATCGAAAATTAAAACGATACGGGAAACCAAACAACTCAGTCTGGCGGAAGTATCCGAACGCTCCGGCTTAAGTGAAGAACAGATAGAGCGTATAGAAAACAATACAAACATACCATCTCTGGCGCCCCTCATCAAGATAGCGCGTGTATTAGGCGTCCGTTTGGGAACCTTCCTCGACGACCAGTCCGAATTAGGCCCCGTGATCTGCCGCAAAAACGATGGAGCCGAGAACAACGGCATTAACTTTTCCAACAATGCCTCCACCGCCCACAAACACATGGAGTATCACTCGCTTTCGCAAGACAAAACCGGCCGTCACATGGAACCCTTCCTGATAGACATAGCCCCCTCCAAGAACGTGAACTTTATCCTCTCCACCCACGAAGGCGAAGAATTTATCTACGTCTTGAAAGGCATTGTAGAAATCGACTACGGCAAGAACACCTACGTATTGGAAGAAGGCGACAGCATATACTACGATTCCATTGTTGCCCACCATGTTCATGCCTACAACGGCACCCCTTCGCGCATATTAGGCATCGTTTACACCCCCTATTAAACCCCTCATGTATGGAATTACAAGAACGAACCCTTGGCCAATGGCTTGAATACTGGGCCGAAACAACGCCCCACAAAGAATACCTCGTATACTCCGACCGCGACCTCCGCTTTACCTGGAAAACCTTCAACCAACGGGTAGACCGCATGGCCAAAGGCATGCTTGCCATCGGCATAAAGAAAGGAACGCACGTAGGCCTCTGGGCAACCAATGTGCCCGACTGGCTTACCTTCCTCTTCGCCGGAGCCAAGATAGGCGCCGTACTGGTAACCGTAAACACCAGCTACAAACAAAGCGAACTGGAATACCTGGTAAAAGATGCCGACCTGCATACCCTCTGCATCACCGAAGGCGTATTCGACGGAAGCTACATCGACATGGTGTACGCCATGCTGCCCGAACTGAAAAACACGCAACGAGGCTTTATAAAAAACGAACGTTTTCCAGAGATGAAAAACATCGTATTCATCGGACAGGAAAAATACCGGGGAATGTACAACACCACCGAACTCCTTCTGCTGGGCGAAAACATCGACGACGCCCGCTTGGATGCCGCCAAAGAAAACATCCGTTGCTACGACGTAGTAAATATGCAATATACATCGGGCACCACCGGATTCCCCAAAGGCGTTATGCTAACGCACCATAACATTACCAACAACGGCTACTTCACCGGCGAAGGCATGGGCTTTACCTCCAGCGATAAACTATGTTGCTGCGTACCGCTTTTCCACTGCTTCGGCGTAGTGCTGGCCAGTATGAATGTGCTGACCCATGGCTGCACCCAAGTGATGGTGGAACGATTCGACCCTTTGCTTGTACTGGCCTCCGTGCATAAAGAACGCTGCACCGCCTTGTACGGCGTGCCCACCATGTTTATCTCGGAGCTGAATCACCCCATGTTTAATATGTTCGACCTTACTTCGCTTCGCACGGGCATCATGGCCGGCTCGCTATGTCCGGAAGAAGTGATGCGAGCCGTGACGGACAAGATGCACATCACCCACATCACCAGCGTGTATGGGCTGACGGAAAGCTCGCCGGGCATGACTCACTCTACATTGGCCGAGAGCTTTGAAGAACGCTGCACCACGGTAGGCAAGGAATATCCATTTACCGAAGTAGCCGTACTCCATCCCGAAACGGGCGAAGCATGTGCCGTAGACGAACAGGGCGAACTTTGCTGCCGCGGCTATCTGGTGATGAAAGGTTATTACAAGAAACCCGAAGCTACCGCCGAAGTGATCGACGTCAATGGATGGCTGCACAGCGGAGATTTGGGCGCCAAAGACGCCAAAGGCAATTACCGGATAACCGGACGGATAAAAGACATGATTATTCGTGGCGGCGAGAACATCTACCCTCGCGAAATAGAAGACTTTCTATACAAGATGAAAGGCATCAAAGACATTCAGGTGGTAGGTGTAGCCTCGGAAAAATACGGCGAAGAGGTTGGCGCCTTCATCATCCTGCACCAGGGGGTGAGCATGACGGAAGAAGACGTAAAAGATTTCTGTCGCGGACAGATAGCCCGCCATAAGATTCCCCGGTACGTATTCTTTGTAGATGGATTTCCTCTGACCGGCAGCGGGAAAATTCAGAAATTCAAACTTCGCGAGTTGAGTCCGGAATTATTGGCGCAGAGGAAGTAAAGGGCACCTCTAAAAACCCCAAACTCTGCGTTACGCTCCGTCGGCAAAATGCTCATTTACTTTAGTAAACTCCGCTTTTGCCTCTGTCGCAAGCCTTGATTTTGGGGTTTTTAGAGGT
>JAISZY010000243.1 GCA_031284375.1 Tannerellaceae bacterium
CGTCTCGGAAGTGAGGGTCGGCGAATTGGCCGGTGATGTCTCGGCCGGCGCTGTGTGTTTCGGACATGTTCGTCATGTTGTGTCTTGTATTCTTGGGGTGAGTAGAGTCCGCGTACCGTTAGGGGGTCTTCTGCGGGTTGAAATGGAAGTTGCCCGTATCCCAGGGGATGGACTGTCCCGTAATGGCTGACTTGGATTTCAGGTAGTTGTTCCGGACGTCTACAAACTTATAGTTTGCATGGCTGTTCAGGGCGATGTGCGTCAGTTGGTTGTTGGAGCAATCCAGTACTATCAGCGTGGGCGGTAGCGTGGGGAGAGACGTCAGTTGGTTGCTGAAGCAATCCAGCGCCATGAGCGTGGGCGGCAGCGGGGGGAGTTCGGTCAGTTCGTTGACGCTGCAAACCAGCGCTATCAGCGTGTCCGGCAGCGGGGGGAGAGACGTCAGTTGATTGATGTAGCAATATAGCTCTGTCAGTGTAGCCGGCAGCGCGGGGAGTGATTTCAGTGGGTTGGAGCCGCAAGACATCCCTGCGAGCATGGCGGGCAACGGGGGGAGAGACGTCAGTTGGTTGTTGTCGCAATCCAACTCTGTCAGCGTGGCGGGTAGCGGGGGAAGGGACGTCAGTTGGTTGCTGTAACAACACAGTTCCCTCAGGGAGGTGAAATACTCCAGACCTGCCAGGCTTGCAATATTCTGCTCGCTTACGTCGAGTTCATCGACAGAGGCAAAGTTGTCTGTGCCGTATATCGTGTCGTCGGGGCCTTTGCCCAGTACTTCGCGTACGGCGGCGCGGAAGTGAGGGTCGGCGAATTGGTCGGTAATGTTTGCCATGTTGTTTATTTATGTATGTATAGACTGAAAATGAGCAGCATAGGAATCAGAATACCTTTCTCTCCACAGGGGATGAAACGGGTGTGGACAGGGGCAAAATTTTCGTCCTTCCGCGAGGGTATTTCGCGGCTAAAGAACGTATAATATGTTTGCCCAACGATGGTCATTTTGTTTGCTTGCGGGGTGAATTAACGCCACGAATGTAGAAAGAATTAGTAGATATGCAAATTTTTTAGGGGGATATTCTGTCGGCCTTTTTTTCTTTTGTGCAGAGAAGGGGTCGGGTCAATGAGCCGGGCAAAAAGGTGGAAAGTGAAAAATTACTATCTTTACGCTTATAACACAAAAGGTATGATTTTTAACATTTCATTGCAGACCATTGTAGGTACAGTTATACTGATATTATACAGCATTACCATCTTGGGATTGGTTTTGGTTGTTATCGCCGAGAATCGCAACCCTCTCAAAACCATCCCCTGGATCATTGTGCTGGTATTACTGCCGGGACTGGGACTGATTTTCTATTTCTTTTTCGGGCAGGATAACCGGAAACAACGGATTATTTCGCGGCGTACCTACAAGCGAATTATGAAACGTCCGCAGGAGGGCCGGAAGCCTTCGCAGGATTTTTGCAGCGTACCGGAGCCTTACAAACCGCTGGTTACCCTCCTGGGATACAGCAACCAATGCCCCCTTCTGTACGGGAGCGATATTTCTATTTATACCAATGGGGAAGACAAATTCAAGGACTTGCTCGAAGAGATGGAACGCGCCACGCATCATATTCACTTCCAATACTATATTTTCTTAGACGACTCCACGGGCCAAGCCGTGAAAGATTTGCTGATAGCCAAAGCCAAAGCCGGCATAGAAGTGCGGGTACTTTACGACGATGTGGGCTGCTGGAATGTAAAAGAACGTTTCTTCCGCGAGATGAAACAGGCCGGCATAGAGGTGCATGCCTTCCTGAAAGTGGCTTTTCCCATATTCACCAGCAAGGTAAATTACCGGAACCACCGCAAAATCGTAGTCATAGACGGAAAGGTAGGCTATATGGGGGGGATGAATGTGGCGGATCGCTACGTGCGGGGAACTTCGTGGGGTGATTGGCGCGATACGCACTTCAAGTTCAAGGGGAAAGGCGTTTTAGGGCTGCAATCGGCTTTCTTAATCGACTGGTATGTGGCCAGCAAGAAACTATTGAACAACAAGGCGTACTATCCTCCCGCGCCGACCTTTGGCAACAATATCATGCAGATACTCACCAGCGGCCCCATCGGCCAATGGCGAACGCTTCTGCAAGCCGTTATCTTTATCGTTGCCAACGCAAAGAAGTACATTTACATCCAAACGCCGTATTTCCTGCCTACGGAAGGATTGAATCAGGCCTTGCAGACGGCCGCTCTGGGGGGAATTGACGTTAGACTGATGCTCCCGAAACGCTCCGATACCCGGACGGCCAATATGGCGTCTCATTCCTTTATCGACGATATGGTGAAAGCCGGCGCCAAAATCTATTTTTACGAATCGGGGTTCCTGCACTCCAAGCTGGTGGTCTCGGACGATGCCCTGACCTGCATCGGCTCGGCCAATATGGACTTCCGCAGCTTTGAGCACAATTTCGAGATTACGGCCTTTGTCTATCAGGACCACTTTGCCCTGCAGATGAAAAAGATATTCGTCCACGATATGCAGCATTGCGAGAAGCTCAATCCTTCCCAGTGGTTGAAACGTCCGCTCAGGCAACGGCTCACAGAGTCGTTCATGCGTCTTTTTTCTCCCCTTCTCTGACGAAGATACTGAAATGTACGGAGCCGTATATTTTCAGCCGGTCGAAATACGGCAGCGAAGAGAAGTCGCACCCGGCAGGGTGTTCCATCACGAAAATCCCTCCCTCCTTGAGGCAACCTTTCGCGAGGATGAGGGAAGGAATCTCGGGCAATTCCTTCAGGGCATAAGGAGGGTCGGCAAAGATGAAATCGAAACGTGGAGGGAGGGCAGCGGAAGCAGAGGCAAGATAACGAAACACATCACCCCGAATCAGATGCAACCCCTCGGTTTGCAACAAGGCGGCTACCTTGGCGATAAATGCGGCATGCACCTTGTTTTGCTCTACGGCCGTAACTTGGGCACACCCGCGCGAAAGCAACTCGAACGCAATGCTGCCTGTACCGGCAAAGAGGTCTAAGGCCTCCTTCCCTTCCCAATCCGTTAAATTGGCTAATACATTAAACAGATTTTCCTTTGCGAAATCGGTTGTTGGACGGGCGCTGAAAGAAGGGGGTACGTCAAACCGGCGTCTTCCGTATATACCGCTGATTATTCGCATACCGACAACAGCATCAAATCAATAGGGGCCTGCAAAATGTCGCCTCCCAACCAATACGCCTTGGCCGGTATTTCCACCCGTCCGATATGCCGGATATAGGTTTGCAGGGCCTGGTTGATGCGGTTACATAAACCGGATTCGCCTGCCAGAAAAATATAGTCGTTCAACTGATCCAGTTCTATCTGCTTCCATATATATAATATGTAATAGAGAAGGTCGCTCTGATGTTCAAATTCAAACGAATTAACGAATAAAAGCTTAGCGTCCGAGAAGCAGGATATATCCACTATCTTGTGGTGCAATACAACAAACATCTGATTGGTGGCTCCGTTCCGGCTTTGCTTTTTCAGCAGGGTCAGTTGGGAGGTAGCATGATGCATGAAAATCGGATTAATCAACGAGCGGGCGCAAAACTCGTAGATTTCTTCGTTCAGTCCGAAAATAAGTTCCATATTCTCGTCTTCCACCCGGTTGCTCAGGCTACGTTTTTCGGGAGACGAGAAATTGAACGACAAAAACCGCAACCGTTGTTTATCCTGAATCCATCCGCAGGGCGCCAAGGTGTATTGCGGCGATAGACAAAGTACATAAGAACGCTTATACGTCCAGGTGAAACATTCGTTGGTAAAAAAGAGTTCTTTCAGAGAAGTTAAATAAGGTACGGCCGGGTCGAAGCTCACTTCCCGGAAGAAGAAGCTTTGGCTTTCCGACGGATTATATGCGGAAAAAAGAAGTCCACCCGACCATAGCCGAATGGACATGATATAATTTTCCGAAAGGTCGGTTGTCAACGTATCAGGCACACTGATCGTCATACCTTCGTCTATTCGATTTTATAAATTTTCCCAATTCCCTGCGTTGTTGTTGATTTCGGTCAAAGACCCAACCCGCAATCCGGGATATTTATTTTGTTTGATAGCTACTTCATTCAGATTGAACAGTTCCTGCTTATTGAGGTCTCCGAGGTAATCGTCGTATTTTACACCTGCTTCGAATACCTTAATGACATATCCGGAACCGGATATAATCGTAGCGGTATCCATGTTGAACTGCACGTTCGTACCCGGCACATTCCTCAGGTCTACGGAATTGAAATCTTTTCCAAACAAGGTATCTTTCGCTAATACCCATAACGTATCGCGTTTGATAATCCCTTTCTTCACGGCTTCCTGTTCCGTCATACCGGCTTCCAACTGTTCGTCGGTCAAAACGCCTTCCTTCACCAGGAACGGTAATTTTTCTTCCTCCAGAAATTTAGCCAGCAAATCAAAATTAGCTGCATGTTCTTTATGAATATTCTTATACTCGATCTGAGTTTTACGAATATCAATCAGACGGGCGATAATCGCCTTTTCCCGAAGTTTTTGTTCCTCTTGGAATTTAACGGGAATCATAAGACTTGCGTAGCACATATATACTAACAGAACAACTGCAACCACAAGCAAAATTCTCAATGTAACTTTCATGGTGTATATTATTTTTAATTATTTCGTCCGGCAAATTTAAAAAAGAATCTTTAATACACTATCTTTATCCAAAAAAAATATTACAAGTTATGATAAATAGTTATCCGGAAGGGATTATTTTGCAATATTTCCCCTACAATCCTACCGATGAACAGCTTGCCGCCTTGCATACAATATCCGGTTTTCTTCTCTCCGAACGTAACCCCGATGTTCTTTTGTTGCTGAAAGGATATGCCGGAACAGGAAAGACCTCTTTGGTAGGCGCCTTGGTGAAGGCTTTGACCGGTTTGCAGCAAAAAACTATCCTGCTGGCTCCTACCGGACGGGCGGCGAAAGTATTCTCCCTGTATGCCGGACATAAAGCTTTTACAATTCATAAGAAAATATACCGGCAGAAAAGTTTCGCCGCCGAAGCAGCCGGATTCGTCGCTGCCGAAAATCTGCACAAAGACACGTTATTTATTGTAGACGAAGCGTCCATGATATCCAATCAAACGGGCGACTCGTCCCTGTTTGGCTCCGGACGCCTGCTCGACGACCTTATCCGGTACGTATACGAGGGAGAGAATTGCAGGTTGCTCCTCCTGGGAGACGATGCACAACTTCCTCCGGTTATGCAAGCGGAAAGTCCGGCGCTCAATCCGGAAATACTCAGGGGATACAATCTCCGGGTGCAGGAAATCAGGCTCACACAGGTAGTCCGGCAAAGCGAAGATTCCGGCATTTTATTCAATGCTACCTGCCTGCGCGAAGCGCTCCGGATGCAGACGACGGACACCTTTCCCAAATTCCGGCTGAAAGGCGTTTCCGACCTGCGGAAAATAAGAGGCGACGAACTGCTGGAAGAAATATCAACCGCTTACGCGCGAGACGGTATAGAAGAAACCATGGTTGTGGTCCGCTCAAACAAACAAGCCAATGTCTTCAATCATGGGATTCGCAACCGCATCCTCTACCGGGAAGAAGAATTATCGACGGGCGACCGCCTGATGATTGCCCGAAATAATTATTACTGGACTGCCGACAACCGGGAAATGGACTTCATCGCCAACGGAGAAATCATCGAAGTACTGCGCGTAAAGAAGATAACCGAACTCTATGGATTCCGCTTTGCAGATGTATGCGTTCGTTTCCCCGACTACGAGTTGGAAACCGACATCAAAATATTGCTCGATACTTTACAAAGCGAAACGCCGGCTCTGCCCAAAGAATTAAACGACAAACTCTTCTATTCCGTATTAGAAGATTATGCCCATATTCCCACCAAAGCCGAGCGGATGAAAAAGATGAAGACCGACCCTCACTACAACGTAGTACAAGTAAAATATGCCTACGCCGTAACTTGCCACAAAGCCCAAGGCGGGCAATGGGCAAACGTATTCCTCCACATCGGTTACATCACGGAAGATATGCTCGGCGAAGAATTTTATCGCTGGCTTTATACGGCCGTCACCCGCGCTACCGAACGTCTTTATTTGGTAAACCTGCCGGATGCTTTTAGCTACGAAGGCTGAATAATTCGGTAATTGCCACTCAAGTGCATGAAGGCAAAGAGCTGTAACAATCCATCGTAATATGCATCAAAATACCCATCTTCGTACGGTACATTCTTGCTATTCCAAAAATGGTCGATAAATTCCTTGCGTTTATCGTGCAAACAAACCAAAGATACCGCAGCCGAAGAAGCCACGAATCCTAAAGAGTGACGTAAGGCTTTATGTTCGCCGGCTCCCAATATTTCTTCCACCGGCGAGCCATCTACATTATATTGGTCTACAAACGTAGTTAGCCCCTGTTCGTAAAGGAAATTCTGTATCGTATGCCCATATTCCTGTTGCCATTCTTTATCCGCACACGCCCAGGAATAATCCAGTGCAATATTCATCGGCACCCTCCAGGAATCGAAGCGGAAGGCCTTTCCGATAAGCCATCGCATCTCCTTCGGCGAACCGTCGAACTCGGAATAATCCGGCGTCAAACCCGTTTTCGGGTGGACACAGGTATGCAGGTATTGGCGACTTTTTTCGGCACATTCTCTCCAGAAATCGGAACGTCCATCGTTTGCCCACCGCGCCCACACCTCATAAAAGGCCGGGACATGGTACGAAGGATCGGTGAATGCATACCCCCATGTTTCAGGAACAAATGTTATCAACTTATGTTCCATATTAATAAGAGTAGTAACATCTCCCGTACCATCTTTAGACATGGCCAAATCGAGGATACGTTGCGCCTCTTGCAAATAGTGAATACCGGTCGTATTTCCCCATCGGTTAGAAGCAAAAATCAACGCTGTAACATAATACAATTCTCCGTCCGAAGCCGGGCCTTGGGAATTACGGGTTCCGTCGGTCTTACAACTCCATGCAAAATACCCCTCATACGGCCCTTCCTGATGTTGCATATATTTTATGCCCCATCTCCACAAGCGGTCAAAAATATCTTTACGGTTAAACTGAACGGCGATCATCAACCCATACGACATCCCTTCCGTTCTCACATCGTGGTTTTTAATGTCGGAAATATAAGCAAGAGAATCCTCCACTTCAAAATACACCTTATTCGGGCCTTCAAACAAATCATAAAACAAGCCTTTCAGCTTATTATCCATCTCTTCTTCAGAGTACCCCGCCTCAGCAAACAAATTACGATACGTACCTGTTTCGAAAGCTCCCGATTGCCAAGGTTCGGACAACTTACTATCAGAAGCACAACCGGACATGATACATCCAATTAGCGTAAAACATGCGAACAATTTACTTTTCATATAATTTATTTTAATGGTTTCCAGAATAGTTTCTCACACCTTCAGCCTACTTGTCACTCTCAATTTGAAAAAATCCGAAGCGAAAAATAAGCAGAAGCAAAAGTAACAATAATCCTCCTATTTTTTTCACCCCTTTTCACCCCCTCCTCTTTCTCAAAAAAAGTGTAACAAAAAAACCTTCGTTTAATTGCAACACATTTAAAAGTGACAAAGGACCGGAGGCAACCTGCAACTGTTGAACTAAATTATAGTAAACTCTATATTTTCTTTTAGTA
>JAISZY010000254.1 GCA_031284375.1 Tannerellaceae bacterium
TCAGCCATACCTTAGAACCATCCGGCAGCGTAAGTTCCGCCCGTTGCCCTGCAGGAACAAACAACGTTTGAAAAGCAGGAGGCGCTTCTTCCTCCTCTCCCCGTTGAGCAAAAAATGTCGTCCCACCCCACACCAGCAGAACAATAGCCGCTATTTTGGCCCATTCGTAAACCCATGTACGAACCAACATCCGCCCTTTTTTCGGCAACGCTACATGCCGCCCTTCCGGTTTATTAAACAGCGACAAGGCATACAACTTACGCAAAGCCCTGTACTCCTTCACATGCTCCTCCTTCGCGTCCAGCCAGTCAACTACCGCTTCTATTTCTTCCGTTGTAACATTTCCCTCGATATACCGTTGCAATACATCTTGCTCCATACACTCGTTTTTGTTTGTTGTCTGATATAAGACAACACAACTTCAAAAACCCCTAACCCACATTCAAGAGCGATGCTTATTATGGGTTGATAGAAAGCTATCGCAACGAAAAGGACAGAGTCTGTCACAGAGTAGCGGCAGTCCGGTTAATATGGTGCAGCGTTTTACGGATAAAGCTATCAAAAATTCTCAAAATGTTTGGACGGCGCTGAATTCTATTGCTACGGCAGGTGAATAGTTACAAAAAATTTAACCGAAAACGAAAATAAGGGCAGAGGTTTCGGATGTGTGTGCTACTAAGGGGGCTTTAGAATAAAATAACCCAGCCTGTCCTTTTCGTTTTTATGCGGTTTATTTCCCTTTTGGTAAAACCTTTTTATTGCGGCGCAAAGGAATACGTCTATATTTGGTGGCGATTATTTATCTACTAATTTTATTAACTCATGAAAAGACAAAGTAAACATCTCACTTTATACGTGTTTGTGATGGCTTTTGTAACGGCGGGAATCCTTCCTGCACAAACGCCCTACGGCTGGCGAGGCCCTGCACGCAATGGCGTGTATCCCGAATCGGGATTGCTGAAAACCTGGCCTCAGAACGGGCCGGCTCTGCTGTGGGAAACGCTGGACGCCGGAAAAGGATATTCCAGCCCTGTGGTGGTAGGCGACCGCCTATATCTGACGGGCATGAATGAAGACGAAGACAAGGAAATTTTTTCGGCCTATACCTTGGATGGTAAAAAAATATACGAAACAGCCTACGGAACGCCCTGGAACCAGACTTATCCCGAAACCCGTACCACGCCGGCTATCGAAGGCGATAAGGCGTACGTCATTAGCGGTTCGGGCGAAATCGCTTGTATTCGTATCGCCGACGGCGCCATCGTATGGAAAGTAAACGGCGGCGAAACGTTCGAACGAAAAACCGGTAACTGGGGCACGTCGGAATGTCCGCTGGTGTTCGACAATAAAGTGATATATACTCCTTCGGGCGACCAAACTACGATAGTAGCTCTCGACGCCTCCACCGGCAACGTAGTCTGGAAAACCCGTCCGCTGGGCGACACCGGCGCTTACGTATCACCCCTCCTGATAACATACAAAGGGAAAAGACAGATTATCGGCTCTACCGCCAAAAATCTGATAGGAGTAAACCCGGAAACCGGCGCCATCGAATGGACATTTTCCAATTGGGGGCCTCCTGCCGACCCTTCGCGCCCCGGCCCTCCGCCGTTTGCGAATATCGCTCCCAATACGCCTCTCTACCAAGACGGACGCATTTTCTTTTGCCACGGTTACAATATCGGGGCGTATATGCTCCAACTGAACGACAACCTGACGGGCGTTTCCTTGCTCTGGAGCAACAACGACTTAGACACCCATCACGGAGGGTACGTGCTGATGAACGGCCTCATTTACGGTTCCAACTGGATTAACAATACGCAAGGAAACTGGGTGGCCGTAGATTGGAATACGGGCGAGACGAAATATGAAACAGACTGGGGTGGCGGACGGAGCAAAGGTTCCATCATCGCGGCCGACGATATGTTGTATTGTTACGACGAACGTCGCGGAACGGTGGGACTTGTTCGTCCCAATGCCGAAAAGTTCGACGTCGTGGGCATGTTCCGCATCACGAAGGGAGAAGGCCCCTTCTGGGCGCATCCGGTCATTTCCGGCGGTAAGCTTTATCTTCGCCACGGCCATGCACTGATGGCTTATAATCTCAGATGAATGAAGACCCGATACCGATGATTTTCTCCGGCAAATACAGTTCCCTGCGTTTTGTTGCGTTGCTCAGCCTGTTCAGCGCTCTGTTCATTATCTATCCCAACATTGCCTGTCTGCCTTTCGAACTCAGTTTTCTGGACGAACCGGCACGGCAGGACCACCTGCGCTTTTTTGCGTTCCGGTACGTATTCTTTTTCCTTTTGATAGGGTTGTTGCTCCGGCATAATCTGAGGGAGATGCGGGATTTTCCTTTCAAACGGCGCATCCTTCGTTCTGCTCTCATCACAGCCGTTGCCTATGCGCTCTATATGGGACTCTCGCTGCTCTGCTACAAGAAGTCCGATTGCTTTGGGAGTATCTTGCTCTTTCAGTTCCTTGTACTCTGTTTGTTGTGTACGTTTGCAGGGCACGTATTCTTTTTGTACGATGTACAGTTGAAGAAGGAGCAAGAGATAGAACAGTTGAAAGTAGAGAATCTGCAAAGCCGCTATGATGCGCTGGCCAACCAGATTAATCCACATTTCTTTTTCAATTCGCTCAATGGGCTTACCGCCCTCATCCGCAAAAAGAACGACGCAAATACGCTGGCCTACGTGAATAAGTTGTCCGATGTCTTTCGCTATATCTTGAAAAGCGACAAACGGGGATTGGTCATGCTGGAAGAAGAATTGGACTTTGTACAGTCGTTCCGTTATATGATGGAGGTACGTTTTGCCAACAAATTAGTGTTCCGTATCGACGTAGACAAAGCGTGGCGAAACCTGCAAATCCCGGCGCTTTCGCTCCTTCCGCTCATAGACAATGTAGTGGTGCATAATACCATAGACAGTTATCACTTTATGGAAGTAAGCATCTGCCTGAACGAAAACGCGGAGTTGGTCGTTTCCAGCCCCATTTATCCGAAACAAGATGCTCCGGCCACAAACGGGACGGGTCTCAAAAACTTGGAAAACCGTTTCCTTCTGCTGATGAATAAAAAAATCCGCATGGAAGACAACGGAAAGATATTCCGTGTATATTTACCCTTAAAATAACAGGAAAAAAAATGAAGGTACTTATCGTAGAAGACGAAACGGTGGCATACGAAAACTTAGCGGCAATGCTGGCCGAGATAGACGCCTCTGTCCGGGTGATGGGGAATACGGAAAGTATCAGTCAGACGGTTCATTGGTTGCAAACGAATCCTTTGCCCGATTTGTTGCTGATGGACATTCACCTGTCCGACGGTTCGGCCTTTGCCATCTTCAAGCAGATGGAGGTACAAACGCCCGTTATCTTCACCACCGCATACGACGAATATGCCATAGAAGCCTTCAAAGTAAACAGCATAGATTATTTGCTCAAGCCCGTCAAGACCGAAGACCTGAGACGTGCCTTGATTAAATTCAGTAAATGGAATCACACCGACGTGATGCAGTACATCGCCCAACTGTCCAAGCTGACTTCGGCTCCGCGCTACAGGGACAAGTTGCTCGTATCGGTCAGAGACAAATTGCTGCCCATCGATCTGAAGGACGTTTCCTGTTTCTATGCCACGGAACGAATCACAAGCATTTACCTGAAAGACGGAAACGTATACCCCTACCCGAAGCCGTTGGAACAAATAGCGGATTCCCTCAACCCGGCCGATTTTATTCGCGCAAACAAGCAGTTTATTATTTCGCGCAACGGGGTGAAGCAAATAACCGTATGGTTCAACAGCCGCCTGCTTGTTTCGCTCAATGTAGAAACTCCGGAACGTATATACATCAGCAAGAACAAAGCCGCAGGATTCAAGGCCTGGTTAATAAACGATATTTAAAACGGCTGTGATATGAATAAAGAGATTACGATTTGCGGTTGGGTGACGGCCCTTAGCATCAAAGCCCTCGACGAGGATGTGCCGGACAGAAACTTTTTGTTTCAGGCCGTAAAGAATCATGCCTTCCGGCACCGGCATCCCTTTAACACAACACGTATGTAATCAAATTGAGACAAATTAATATTATCAAATCATATTATCATGAAAAGAATTGTTTTTGCATGTACACTCTGGATAACCGCAATCACTTTATTGACGGCGCAGGACGTTATCCAATGGAGAGGAAACCGTACCGGGATTTATCCGGAAACCGGACTGTTGAAATCCTGGCCGGCAAACGGCCCGCAAATGATTTGGCATTACGACGGATTGGGCGAAGGACATTCGTCTGTCGCCATCTCTTCCGGAAAGCTATACGTAACCGGTATGACCGGAGGAAAAGGGTACGTCTATGTGCTGGATACAAACGGCAAACTGCTGAATAAAAAAGAATACGGCAACGAATGGGACGAAAGCTACAACGGTACGCGAGGTACTATTACGGCCAACGAGGGGAAACTATACCTGATTTCGGGAAGAGGAGACATCGTTTGCCTCAACGAAGCCGACCTGAATATGGTATGGAAGAAGAATATACTGAGCGATTTCGGCTCCAAAAATATCCAATGGGGTATTTGCGAATCGCCCCTTATTGTGGATGAGAAACTCATTGTTTCGCCCGGTGGAGAAACGCACAACATCATAGCCCTCAACAAGCTTACGGGTGAACTTATCTGGAGTTGTCCGGGCGAAGGCGATCTTTCCGCCTATTGCTCGCCCTTGTATGTAGGAGACCAACAAGCGCCGCAGGTGGTAACCATGATGGCGAAACACATTGTGGGAGTAGATGTGAAAACGGGGCGGAAACTCTGGTCGTACGAGCAGGTAAACCGAACAAATGTTCATCCGAACATTCCCGTATACGGCGATAATATGCTGCTATGCACCAGCGGATACGGAAAAGGTTCCGTGATGCTTCGCCTCACGGACGGAGGACGCAGCGTACAGAAAGTATGGGATTCGCCCCAACTCGATTCGCGCATCGGGGCGATGGTAAAGGTGGGCGATTATGCCTACGGGTCGGGAGATATGAATCGCTTCTGGTTTTGCGTGGACTGGAAAACAGGCGAACAGAAATATAAGGAAAACAAACTGCCCATCGGCAATGTGATTGCGGCCGACGGAATGCTCTATTGTTACAGCGACCGGGGAGATATGGCCTTAGTGAAGATTACGCCTTCCGCCTTCGATATAGTGAGCAAATTCCCCGTCACGTTGGGAACAGACCAGCATTGGGCGCATCCGGTTATTTACAAAGGGGCCTTATACGTACGGCATGGAAATACATTAATGGCTTATAAAATCAGTTGACATCTATATGAAAAAAAGTTTTATTCTCTTTTTGTTCTCCATATCGGTATCGATTCCGGCAATCGTTGCACAAGAGAACTCCCAATGGAGGGGAACGGCGCGCAATGGCGTTTACGAAGAAACAGGATTGCTCAAATCCTGGCCGCCGGGAGGCCCGCAATTGCTTTGGAATTACGACGGCCTGGGAGAAGGACATACATCGGTAGCGGTAGCGAACAACAAAATTTACGTTACCGGTATGACCGACAGCACGGGCTACCTCTATGTTTTCGACTTACAGGGCAAACTCTTGCACAAAAAACCTTACGGACTGGAGTGGAACACGAACTACAACGGTTCGCGCTCTACGGTTCATGTAAACGACGGCAGACTGTACCTCTTTTCCGCACGAGGCGTTTTATCCTGTTTGAACGAACAGACGTTGGAGAAGATATGGTCGAAGAATATACTGACGGACTTCGACGGAAATAACCTCAAGTTCGGCATGACGGAATCGCCCTTGATTGTAAACGATATCCTCTATGCTACGCCGGGAGGAGAAAAGAATAATGTAGTGGCATTGAACAAAAAAACGGGCGAGTTAATCTGGTCGTCGCCGGGAACCGGCAAGCCGTCTACGTATTGCTCTCCCCAGTACATCGGCCACCTCGAAACGCCTCTGGTGGTAAATGCCATAGATAGTTGTCTGGTTGCTTTTCATGCCGAAACGGGCGAATGTCTTTGGGTGGTGGATCAAAAGAACCCATACGGCATGAGTCCGAATACGCCATTAGCCGAAGGCGACAAACTATTCAGCGCTACCGGTGGCGGCATAGGCTCCGTGTTGCTTCAACTCACCAACGGCGGTAGAAGCGTAGAGAAAGTCTGGACGCACGAAATGGACAACAAGATGGGAGGCATTGTGAAGTGGGGCGATTATGTATATGGATCGGGAGAAAAAAACCGCTACTGGTATTGTGTGGACTGGAAGACCGGCGAAACCAAATACAAAAGCAATAAGATAGGCGTGGGCAATGTGATTGCGGCCGACGGAATGCTCTATTGTTACAGCGACCGGGGAGAAATGGCCTTGGTGAAAGCAACACCTGACGGCTTTGATGTGGCAAGTAAATTCTCCATCACACTGGGAACGGAACAACATTGGGCGCATCCGGTTATTTACAAAGGGGTCTTATACGTACGGCATGGGAATACGTTAATG
The DNA here is from genome assembly GCA_031284375.1 of Tannerellaceae bacterium. GTDB lineage: Bacteria > Bacteroidota > Bacteroidia > Bacteroidales > Tannerellaceae > DFXE01. Next base: position 6,522 of record JAISZY010000254.1, read on the forward strand.
GCTTATAAAATCAGTTGATTGTTGAACACGAAAAGAATCATACAACTTACTACGGCAGCCGCGACGCTTGTTTATCTGGGCGTCATCATCGGGTGGCATGTCTATTCGCCTCCGCGGGAGTTTGTTCTTCAAGCTCCGGGAGCCGATAACCGGCCGAAGGAAAGCGCTCGCAGGGCAGACGATGTGCGCATCGGAGAGTACTTTATGCGCTACGACGAATCGGCCTCGGCCCTTACGGGTAAGTGGATTTGCTTCCGGGGAGAATCTTTTAGCAATATCGTGCGCGCTCCCGAAGACATTACGCCGCACGGAGAGGAAGAATATCCCGTCTTATGGTCGGTAAACACGGGCGAAGGACATGCCGCTCCCGTTATTTACAACGGATTGGTCTATTTCCTGGATTACGACGAAGGACTAAGTTCCGATATGCTGCGTTGCTTTTCGCTCGAAAGCGGACAAGAGTTGTGGCGCCGGTGGTACCGTGTTCCCATCAAGCGCAATCATGGATTTTCGCGTACAGCGCCCGTGGTTTCGGAAGAATACATCATCACGCTGGGGCCTCAGGGGCATGTGATGTGCTGCGACCCTGTGTCGGGCCGGATGAAATGGTCGCTCGACATGCAGAAAGAATTCAAGACCGAAGTTCCCTTCTGGTATACCGGCCAATGTCCCCGCACCGACAACGGAACACTGATTATCGCTCCTGCCGGCCCGGAGGTTTTATTGGCCGGCTTGGATTGCAATACCGGAGAAATCCTCTGGCAAACACCCAACAACCTGGGATATAAAATGTCGCACTCGTCCGTTATGCCGATGACGCTGAGTGGGAAAAAGACCTACGTCTATGTGGGCGTGGGAGGCGTATGCGGTATATCGGCCGAAAAAGAAGACAAAGGCGTCTTGCTGTGGAACGCCACGAAATGGCAGCCTTCCGTGGTGGCGCCCTCGCCCTTGCAGTTGTCGGCCAATTCCATTTTCTTAGTGGCCGGATACGGCGCCGGAGGCGCCCTGTTGCGCGTAGATAAAGCCGGAAGCGCCTGGAGCGCCTCCATCACGGAGCAGTATAAACCCAACGAAGGTTTGTCGAGCGAACAGCAAACGCCCATCCTGTACAAAGACATGATCATTAGCATCATGCCGAAAGACGGAGGAAGCTTGCGGGGGAAATTGGTCGTCTATTCGCCTTCCGATTTACACACACCCGTATGGTCGTCGGGGGCCGACGAGCGTTTCGGTCTGGGGCCTTACATGGTGATAAACGACCACCTCTTTGCCTTCAAGGAAGACGGAGAACTTTACGTGTACGGCATCCGCGCCAAGAGTATGAACCTTTTGAAGAAACAACGCATCATGGACGGAGCCGATGCCTGGGGGCCGATGGCTTATGCCGACGGAAGGCTGATTGTTCGGGATGCGCACGAAGTAAAATGTTTGAAGATAAACTAACCTCAATAGAAAGATGAAAGATATATCTCGTAAAAAATTTCTGCGAACCGCAGGCGCCGTGGTTGCCGGGGGCGCCTTGGCGGGCGTATCCGGCTCGCTGATGCTCCGCAAAACCGGCGCTCCGGGGCTTTCTCCTTCGGGAAACGCATACTCGCCGGCAGAAGCGGCCTTTGCCTCTCCCTATATACGGGTATCCTCTTTTTCGGTTCGCGAGGACATCCAAGCCTTCGACCAATACGACGGAAAACTCTATGTAGCGGTAGCAAATGCGGTCTTAGCGTTCGATTATTACGGCAAACCGCTGCATCGCTTTCCTGCCGGAGAAGTGATACGGGACATGGCCATAAACGAAGAGGGCATCTACCTTCTCTATCCTTCGGGGATAGAAGTCTATACGCGGGAGGGGGCGCTTTTGCGCCGGTGGGACGCTTGCAGCGAATGGTCTAATTACTGTTCGCTGGCTTTGTCGCCCAGCGGGGTATTTGTAACCGATATGGCCCATAAGAATCTATGCAAATACACGAACGAAGGTGTTTTTCAGAAATTCATCACCAGTCCCGATACCTTTATCATCCCCAGCCTCTCATTCGGGATTACGTACGCCAACGGTTACGTGTATTGTTCCAATTCGGGAAGACACCAGGTGGAGCGTTACACGATAGACGGAGAATACGCCGGCTCGTTTGGCAGTCCGGGAGGCGCTCCCGGACTATTTGCCGGATGCTGCAATCCGGTTCATCTCACGGCGTCGGGCAGCGAGATCTTCACGTCCGAAAAGGGGATACCCCGCATCTCCTGCTACGGGAGCGACGGAACGTTTCGCAGTATATTGCTCAACAGTTCGCTACTTGGCGGCGGACATGCGGCTTATCATCTAAAGGTTCGGGAAGACCGGCTCTTTGTGGCCGGCAAAGACCGGGTATCTATGTTTCGTTACGACAACCGACAGACACAAGCTTCCGCCTGCGGCGGATGTGACGTAGTGTGTCCGTTACGCAATGCAAACATCCACGCAAGCTATTATTGATACGATATGCAAGTGTCCGGTACATTTAAGAGCCTCCTCTTACCTTTGCGGGAAGCCTCCCCCACTTTTGCGGGGCAGAAAAACATTTTGTGGGAAGTCTCCCCCACTTTTGCGGGACAGAAAAACATTTTGAGGGAAGTCTCCCGCACTTTTGCGGGACAGAAAAACATTTTGTGGGAAGTCTCCCACACTTTTGCGGGACAGAAAAACATTTTGCGGGAAGCCTCCCGCACTTTTGCGGGACAGAAAAACATTTTGAGGGAAGTCTCCCACACTTTTGCGGGACTAAAACATCTTTGGTCAGAGGTCTCCCGCACTTTTGCGGGACTAAAAAACATTTTGCGGGAAGAGGCTCTCATTTTTGAGGGAAGACCCTTACCGGCATATTTCAAATGCTCGCAAACCCGGTTCCTGCCCCCCGTCATTGCGAAAGTAGGGAAGCAATCCAGTCCCTCCACGCATACTGGATTGCTTCACTACGTTCGCAAGGACGAATACCTCACGCCTGGATTGCTTCACTACGTTCGCAAGGACGAATACCCCATGCCTGGATTGCTTCACTACGTTCGCAATGACAAATACCCCACGCCTGGATTGCTTCACTTCATGCGCAATGACGAATACCCCACGCCAAATTGTTTCACTTTGTTCGCAAGGACAT
>JAISZY010000262.1 GCA_031284375.1 Tannerellaceae bacterium
GAGTCGAAATCTATGCAAACCGTTACAAAAACAGTCCCATAATAGAGAAAAATCGGCATATTTCATTTCTACATAGCTTGTTTTCAGGATATTAAAATTTATGACGTCTCTTATATAGAGACGGCACAAAAAAAATAGTCGGTGTGAAACGAATGTCGGCAAAATTTGTATATTGTCTCGAAACTCAGCATCTAACTTTTCAGTTCGCATAATCTTTTGTCCTTTACCTAAAATCTTCCATTTTTTGCTATTCTGTTTTTTCTTTTCAAATCACTGAAAAAAACATATAATATGTTTGTGTAATTATCGGTTATTTGTATATTTGCACCCGACTAAGAGAATGAGGAGGGGGCGGGTAGTCCCCTCCCTTTGTTCTGATAAATTTGTATATGATTGAAAGGGAGAAACTAAAGCAGATTGTAAAAGAAAAATTGGCTGCGTCTGCTAATTATTTAGTAGACGTGGAAGTGAGACCAAGCAACTTGATTGTTGTGGAGATTGATAATGACAAAGGGGTGAGCGTAGAGGATTGTGCAGAGCTGAGCCGTTATTTGGAATCTCAACTGGATCGAGAAGTGGAAGATTATGAACTGGAAGTAGGCTCCGCAGGTATTACCGCTCCATTCAAGGCGCTTAGGCAATACCTTAAAAATATAGGTAACGAAATAGAATGGATGCTCAAAGACGGTGTGAAACAAACCGGAATCCTGCAATCGGCAGACGAAAAAGGTATCGTCGTTTCCGTGAGCCGGCAAGTGAAGCCCGAAGGAGCCAAGCGGAAAACGACCGTTCGGGAAGAGCTGTTCTATACATTTGACGAAATTAAATATGCAAAATACATACTAAGATTCAAGTAAGGAAAAGAATATGGCCAAAAAAGAGGAAACAATCAGTATGATTGACACCCTTGCGGAGTTCAAGGAATTAAAAAACATAGATAAGGAAACGATGATCAGCGTTCTGGAAGAGTCTTTCCGTAACGTTATTGCTAAAATGTTCGGTACGGACGAAAACTATGATGTGATTATTAACCCCGAAAAAGGTGACTTTGAAATCTGGAGAAACCGGGTGGCCGTGGCTGATAAAGATTTGGAAGACAGTAACCTGCAAATTCCTCTGACCGAAGCCCGTAAGATAGACCCCGATTGTGAAATAGGAGAAGAGGTGACGGACGAGGTACACTTTGCCGATTTTGGACGCCGGGCTATCCTGAATCTGCGCCAAACGCTGGCGTCAAAGATACTTGAACTGCAAAAAGACAATCTGTACGCAAAATATAAAGAACGTATCGGACAGATTGTTTCGGCCGATGTGTATCAGGTATGGAAGAAAGAAATATTGCTGCTGGACGACGAGGGAAATGAATTGTTGCTCCCGAAACAAGAACAAATCCCTACCGACTTTTACCGGAAAGGGGAAACCGTGAGAGCCATCGTACAAAAAGTAGAGAGTGTCAATAATAATCCAAAAATAACCCTTTCGCGCACCGATAAAATATTTTTGCAACGTTTGTTTGAATTGGAAGTCCCCGAAATACACGACGGATTAATAACCATCAAAGCTATAGCCCGTATTCCGGGCGAAAGAGCAAAGGTGGCGGTTGAATCGTACGACGACCGTTTCGACCCCGTAGGCGCTTGCGTGGGCATGAAGGGTTCTCGTATACACGGCATTGTACGGGAACTTAGAAACGAGAATATAGACGTAATCAATTATACATCGAATATCGAGCTGTTTATTCAACGTTCGCTGAACCCTGCAAAGATTTCGAACATTCGCATAGTGAATGAAGAAGAACGGAAAGCGGAAGTCTATCTGCGCCCCGAAGAAGTATCGCTTGCCATAGGAAAGGGAGGGTTGAATATCAAATTGGCCTGTATGCTCACGGAATATTCCATAGATGTGTTCCGCGATATAGATGATGCCGACGAAGAGGATATTTACTTGGATGAATTTGTGGATGAAATTGATACGTGGGTAATCGATGCCTTGAAAAATATAGGTTGTTATACGGCGAAAAACGTGCTGGCGTTGAGCCGTGAAGAAATTATAGAACGAGCCGACCTGGAAGAACAAACCGTCGATGATGTTCTGAAGACGCTGTCTGCCGAATTTGAGGATGATGAGATGAAAGACTAAAGTTTTACGATAAAATTGAATATGCCTATAAAATTAATACAAGCAACCAGGGATTTGAATGTGGGACTTACTACGGTAGTGGATTTTCTGCAGAAGAATGGTCATACGATAGATAGTAATCCCAATACACGAATTAATGACGAACAGCACGCTTTACTCGTGAAAGAGTTTGGGAAAGATTTATCTCCCCAGGAAAGAGAACGTATGTTGGTCAAACATGCTGCTGCTCCGGAAATAATATCCGTCGCTCCGGAAAAGAAAGCGGAAAAGGTAGTGGAAGAAATTAAAACGGAAATCCCTGAAGAATTTAAACCGAGAATTGTAACAAAGGGCAAAATAGAGTTAGATAAACCTAAAAAAACAGAAAAAACTCCGACAGAGAAAGAAGAACCGGAAGAAGAACAAACGGCGGCAGCAGAAGTGGAAGCGCCTCCTATTCTTGTGGAAAAACCTGTGGAAGAACCATCACCCCAGGAAGAAGTGTTGTCTGTGGAAAAGGAAATCACAATGGAAGAAAAAGAGTCTCCGCAAGCAATAGAGGAGGATGTGGACGAACAGAAAGAGGTAGTGGAAAGTGGAGAGAGCGCCGGGGAACATACGCCCGCAGAAGTTGAAAAACAAACGCCTTTCCGGTTGAACACTACAAAAATAGAAACAGCTATTAAGGTAACGGGGAAAATAGACCTCTCGTCGATTAATCAATCAACACGTCCGAAGAAAAAAACAAAAGAAGAACGAAAAAAAGAACGCGAAGTAAAACGTGAAAAATTCGGACTAAATAAACAGCCCCAGCCCCAGCAGGTCGTAGCCGTTTCTCCGGTCAAAAACCCGAAAGTGGTAATTAAACCGAACAATGTATCGGTGGTAAAACCGCCTAACGAGCCGGCAAAAACGGAGGTGAGCGGAAACGATAAGGATGCTAAGAAAAAACGGAAACGAATTAAAAAAGACCGGATTGATATCAATAATACGCCGGGAATGAACTCCAGGCCGACACATCGGGACGACCGCAAGAACAAGTTGCGTAAACCCGTGAAAGCAGAAGTGAGCGAGGAAGATGTACAGAAACAGATAAAGGAAACCCTTGCCCGGCTTACCAATAAGGGAAATAAGAGCAGCAAGGGAGCTAAATACCGCCGGGATAAACGCGATGCCGCCTTGCAGCGTGAACACGAATTGATGGAACTGGAAGAACAGGAAAGCAAGGTGTTGAAAATTACGGAGTTTGTTACGGCGAATGACTTGGCCAACATGATGAATATTCCGGTAACGCAAATAATCGCTACGTGTATGAGCATTGGCATTATGGTGTCTATCAATCAGCGATTGGATGCGGAAACAATTAATATCGTGGCGGAAGAGTTCGACTTTAAAACGGAATATGTCAGCGCAGAGGTGGTGGAGGCCATCAAAACAGACGAAGAAGATCATGAATACGACTGGGTAACCCGTCCGCCCATCGCTACCGTTATGGGGCATGTAGACCACGGTAAAACCTCGCTGTTGGATAATATCCGTAATGCCAACGTAATAGCTGGCGAGGCGGGAGGAATCACGCAGCATATTGGCGCATACAACGTGAAACTGCCTCGTACCGGGCGTCGTATCACATTCTTAGATACGCCGGGACACGAAGCCTTTACCGCTATGCGCGCCCGGGGTGCGAAAGTGACGGACCTCGCCATCATCATTGTGGCTGCCGACGATAATGTGATGCCCCAAACCGTGGAAGCTATTAATCACGCCTCTGCGGCAGGAGTGCCTATCGTGTTTGCCATCAATAAAATAGATAAACCTCATGCTAATCCGGAAAAGATAAAGGAAGAATTGGCGAATATGAATTACTTAGTGGAAGACTGGGGAGGGAAATACCAAAGCCAGGAGATTTCCGCCAAGAAAGGCATAGGGGTGGAAGAACTGTTGGAGAAGGTATTGCTGGAAGCCGATTTGTTGGATTTGAAAGCTAACCCGAAATTACGCGCCACCGGTTCGATCATAGAATCGTCGTTAGACAAAGGACGTGGGTATGTTTCGACGGTATTGATAGAAAATGGAACGTTGAAAACAGGCGACGTTGTATTAGCCGGTACGCATTACGGGCGTGTGAAAGCAATGTTTAACGAACGGAATCAGAGAAAAGACGTGGCCGGGCCTTCCGAACCGGTATTGATATTGGGACTGAACGGAGCCCCGCAAGCCGGTGATACATTTAATGTGTTGGAAACCGATCAGGAAGCTCGCGAAATAGCCGGGCGTCGGGAACAATTACAGCGGGAACTGGGCTTGCGTACACAAAAGCGGGTTACATTAGACGATATTGGCCGCCGTATTGCCGTAGGCAACTTCCAGGAATTGAATGTGATTGTAAAAGGAGATGTGGATGGCTCGGTAGAAGCGCTGTCCGATTCGTTGATTCGACTTTCTACAAAAGAAATACAAGTGAATGTAATCCATAAAGCCGTAGGGCAGATTTCCGAATCGGATGTTGTGCTGTCGGCCGCCTCCAATGCTATTATTATTGGTTTCCAGGTACGTCCGTCGCTGTCGGCACGCAGGCAGGCCGATAAAGAAGGCGTAGAAATCCGTTTGTATTCCATCATCTATAATGCGATCGAAGAGGTGAAGAGCGCCATGGAGGGTATGCTTGCTCCCGAAGTAAAAGAAGAGGTTTCCGCATTGGTAGAAGTGCGTGATGTGTTCAAAATTACCAAGGTAGGAACTGTGGCCGGTTGTATGGTGAAGGAAGGCAAAGTGAGGCGAGGGAATAAGGTACGCCTTATTCGCGACGGTATCGTAATCCATTCCGGCGAATTGGGATCTTTGAAACGTTTTAAAGATGACGTGAAGGAAGTCGCTTTCGGCTATGAATGTGGGCTGAATATAGCGGGATACAATGACATTCGCGTGGGCGATGTGATAGAGTCTTACGAAGAGATAGAGGTCAAGAAAACATTACAATGATTTTTCAGGGAATATGAACTGGTTGGACATCACTCTGCTGTGTCTGGCAGGAGTCGGTTTTGTGAAGGGCCTGTCTGATGGTATCATCAAACAGGTTGTTTCGCTTATAGCGTTGATAGCCGGGATTTTCTTTTGCGCTAAAGTAGCGACCTGGTTGCGTGAAATTATTATCGACTGGGGATTTCCGGAGCAAGGAGTTACTGTGTTGAGTTATATTTTGGGGTTTTTACTGATTGTTGGGATATTCATTTTGGCGGGCGAGATAATGCACCGGATTATCGGAGCAACACCGTTGAGTATATTGAATCATCTTGGAGGCGGATTCTTTGGTTTACTTATTATGTTACTGTTCGTGAGCTTATTGTTTAATCTGATGGACATCATAGACCGGGGTTCTGTACTCATTTCGGTGGGCGCTAAGGTAGAATCTGTTTTTTATCATCCTGTCAAACAAATTATTCCAACTATTTATCCCCGCGATTTATTTCCTTTTTAAACAAACAAAGTCCGGATATGCAAGATTCAAATGCTATAATTGATGAAGTAACGAGAGGTGATTATAAATATGGTTTTATTACAGATATCGACACGGAGGTAATACATAAAGGATTGAACGAAGATATCATCCGCCTGATATCCGCCAAAAAAAAAGAACCGGCCTGGCTGCTGGAATTCCGACTGAAAGCCTATCACTACTGGCTGACACTGGAAATGCCCGATTGGGCGCATTTGAACATACCCACCATAGATTACCGGGATATTATTTACTATGCCGCTCCGAGAAGGGCGGCCTCCTCACGGGGTTCGGACGATGTGGACCCCGAACTACTTAAAACATTCGACAAATTGGGTATCCCGCTGGAAGAACGGAAACATTTGACCGGTATGGCAGTAGATGCCGTGATGGACAGTGTTTCGGTGAAGACGACCTTTAAAGATACCTTGGCGGAAAAAGGTATCATTTTTTCTTCCTTCAGCGAAGCCGTGCAACATCATCCGGACTTGATACAGGAATATATGGGAAGTGTGGTGAGCTACCGCGATAATTTTTTTGCGGCGTTAAACTCGGCTGTTTTTTCCGATGGCTCATTTGTTTATATCCCCAAAGGTGTTCGCTGTCCGATGGAACTGAGTACTTATTTTCGTATCAATGCGGCCAATACCGGTCAGTTTGAGCGGACATTGATTGTGGCCGACGACGAGTCGTATGTCAGTTACTTGGAAGGTTGCACCGCTCCGATGCGCGACGAGAACCAACTACATGCCGCCATTGTTGAAATCGTAGTCAAAGAACAGGCGGAGGTAAAATACTCTACGGTACAAAACTGGTATCCGGGAGATAAAGAGGGGAAAGGCGGAATCTATAATTTCGTTACAAAGCGGGGATTGTGCAAAGGAAGAGGAAGTAAGATATCGTGGACACAGGTAGAAACCGGTTCCGCTATTACCTGGAAATATCCAAGTTGTATTTTGGCCGGCGATGATTCGGTCGGTGAATTTTACTCTGTAGCCGTAACAAACAATTATCAACAAGCCGATACCGGTACGAAAATGATACATCTGGGACGAAACACAAAGAGTCTGATTGTATCGAAAGGTATATCTTCCGGATTCAGTCGGAATAGTTACCGGGGATTGGTGAAAATTTCTTCGCGAGCGGAAGGAGCGCGCAACCATAGCCAATGCGACAGTTTGCTGCTGAGTGATACGTGCGGAGCGCATACCTTTCCGTATGCCGATGTACAGAATGAAACCGCTATTATCGAACACGAAGCAACGACAAGCAAAATAAGTGAAGAACAACTGTTTTATTGTAATCAGCGCGGTATATCGACGGAAGAAGCCGTCGGGCTGATTGTAAATGGATATGCAAAGGAAGTAATGAACAAATTGCCGATGGAATTTGCTGTGGAAGCGCAAAAACTTCTCGCCGTTTCATTGGAAGGAAGTGTAGGATGAAAAGAAAACAACCGATAAAACAATGTTAGAAATAAAGAACTTACATGCCCGGATTCATGGCAAAGAGATATTAAAAGGCATCAATCTTTCTGTCCGGAAAGGAGAGGTGCACGCTATCATGGGGCCGAATGGCTCGGGGAAAAGTACCCTGAGCAGCGTATTGGTAGGCAATCCGGCGTTTGAAGTGACGGAAGGAGAGGTGATATACGAAGGAAAGAACTTGCTGGAACTTTCTCCCGAAGACCGTAGTCGCGAGGGTATTTTCCTCAGTTTTCAATATCCGGTGGAGATTCCCGGAGTCAGCATGGTAAACTTTATGCGTGCAGCGGTGAACGAACATCGGAAATATAAAGGTATCGAACCGGTATCGGCTACCGATTTCCTGAAACTCATGCGTGAAAAACGCGCCGTGGTAGAACTCGACAACAAATTGGCCGGACGTAGTGTGAATGAGGGCTTTTCGGGTGGAGAAAAAAAACGCAACGAAATATTCCAAATGGCCATGCTGGAGCCTAAACTGGCTATCTTGGACGAAACGGACAGCGGATTGGATATTGATGCCCTGCGTATTGTGGCCGGCGGAGTGAATAAACTTAAAACAAAAGAAAACGCTACCATCGTAATTACGCACTATCAGCGTTTGCTGGAATACGTTAAACCCGACATCGTGCATGTATTATACCAGGGGCGTATCATCAAAACGGCCGGCCCGGAGCTGGCGCTGGAATTGGAAGAAAAAGGGTACGACTGGCTTAAAACCGAAGCATAAAATCAATCGTAGATTCTTATGAAAGCAGAACAGCAATATATGGAGCTTTTCGCTACGTACGAAAACCTCGTAGGGCAATATTCTTCGGATATCTTAAACCGCCCCCGAACACAGGCATTCAAGGCTTTTGAACGTTTGGGATTTCCAAGTCCGAAAAGCGAAAACTATAAATACACGGATGTGGCGCAGGCTTTTGCCCCCGATTATGGCATTAATATCAGACGGATTAAAATACCGGTGAACCCCTACGACGTTTTCCGTTGTGACGTGCCTCACTTGAGCACAGCCCTTTATTTTGTTGTAAATGATTCTTTTGTTGATAGCGTACAGCCCAAAACCTCATTGCCCGAAGGTGTATATGTTGGCGGGTTAAGAAACTTTACCGAACGCTACCCGAACATCGCCGAGCGTTATTACGGCAAAGCCGCCTCTATGGATACGGACGGAATTATCGCTCTGAATACGATGTTGGCGCAAGACGGATTTGTCTTGTATGTTCCTGAAAATGTTATAGTAGAACGTCCCATACAATTAGTACATATCTTCCGTAGCGATATAGATACCATGGCCAACCGTCGTATATTAGTTATCCTGGAACCTCGTTCGCAGGCAAAACTTCTGGTTTGCGACCATAGCATCGACAACGTCAGATTCCTTTCCACAGAGGTTATAGAGGTCTTTGCCGGCAGTGGAGCTTATTTTGATTATTACGACCTGGAAGAAAGTAACGAATGGACTTCCCGCTTCACTTCCCTGCATGTGAAGCAAGAAGCTTCCAGCAATGTCCTGGTAAACGGCATAACCCTGAACAATGGCTTGACACGCAATAACTACTACATCGAACTAAACGGCGAATATGCGGAATCCACCCTTTGCGGCATGGCGATATTGGATAAGGAACAAAAAGTGGATACGTATACCCATATTACACATGCCGCACCGAATTGCACCAGCAACGAACTGTTTAAAAATGTGCTGAACGACCAGGCTACCGGCGTCTTCAGCGGGCGTATCTTAGTGAAGCAAGGAGCGCAAAAAACGGTAGCCTATCAAACCAACCGGAATCTTTGCGCCACCCGCGAAGCTCGTATGTATAGCAAACCCCAACTTGAAATCTATGCAGACGACGTAAAATGTTCGCACGGCATGACTACCGGACAATTAGACGAAAACGCGTTGTTTTATCTTCGGAGTCGCGGTATTCCCGAAGAAGAGGCTTTAACGATGTTGAACATTGCCTTTACGGCAGATATAGTGAATAATGTACGTCTCGACGGATTGAAAGACCGCCTGCATAGTCTGATAGAAAAACGTTTTCGTGGAGAATTAGCTCAATGTGGCGAAAAAAGTTGTATATTCGTGAGTTGAATTTGTACGAACGGGATTATGAGCCATTTACAAGATAAGTCAAAAGATTTAGTTTCGGCAGCCAATTTGTTGCATACTAATAAGTTGTATCCTGCTGTCGCTCATAGCGCTTATTATTGTTGTTTACAATTGATGAAACATATTTGGTTATACTCTTTAGGGAAAAGTGAACCAAATCCCAAGAACAGTTTGCACGATTTGTTGATTAATGAAATCGGACGGTATATTTTAGAAACAAACCAAAATGATTTCCGAGTTTTTAATAACAATATCAAGCAATTAAAACGATTAAGAGTTAAAGCCGATTATTCTGATGATAATTTCGATGTAGTAAATAGCAATAATTCATTAACCCTTTCAAAAGAGATAGT
>JAISZY010000016.1 GCA_031284375.1 Tannerellaceae bacterium
AAGATGTGTTTTTGTGTTCGACCACAAACTTATAACCTTTTTCTTTTTCTCCCTCTTTTCTGGCCCTAATATTTTGCATAACCGTTTATTTATACCAGAGGAATTTTGTCGTACACCCCGAACGGTTTTTAGATATGTTTGATAAAGGAACGGTTTATGTCAGTAAGAAGGTGAATGTGTTCGACCTCTTGGATGCCGACGATATTGAAACACTTGAACAGTTAGTTGAGGAAGACAAAGCCGGCAAATACAAATCTTCCAATTTTAAACCGGAATACCGGGAATTGTTGAAACAGGACATTCAGACTTTGACGAAAATTCGCGAAATATGGCTCCCGATACACGAAGACCCGAAATTGGACAGAATAATCAATGAACTGAAAACCAACAAAGTTTTATCGGGTAAAAAAGTTGTTTTATTTACGGAATCCAAAGAAACCGGCGATTATCTGTTTGGTAATCTCTTCAATAAATTTCAAAAGAAAGTAATGTTTTACTCAAGCACAGGCGGATGTTATGATAATTTGACAACCAGACATAATCATATCGTATCAAGAGATGTAATCAGGGCAAATTTTGACCCCAAAGCCGACCTGGTTTCCAATGATATTCAGATATTGATAACCACGGATGTTTTGGCGGAAGGTATCAATCTGCATCGTTCCAATGTGTTGATTAATTATGATTTGCCTTGGAATCCCACTCGTGTGTTACAGCGTGTCGGGCGTGTAAACCGTTTAGGCTCCGAACACAATTCGGTTCATATATTTAATTTTTTCCCGACTACGCAGGCGGATGTTCATCTTGGACTGGAAGCCAATATTACCAACAAGTTACAGATGTTTCATTACATTATGGGCGAAGACGCCAAATATCTGTCCGACGGAGAAATTATCGGCAGTCAGGAATTATTCCGGACATTGAATAATAAAGCAACTTATACCGGCGAGGAAGACGGTGAAAATTCCGAACTGAAATATTTGACCATGATTAGGGAAATACGCGATGCCGATCCCGCTTTTTTCGACAAAATCAAGAAATTGCCGAAACAGGCCCGGTCGGGAATGAAAAGTAAGAAAGAAAATAATCAGATGATTACATTTTTCCGTTTGGGGAATTTGAAGAAATTCTATATCTATGAGGGACAAAAATCACAGGAAATCAATTTCTTTGACGCAATGAACCGGATGGAATGTAAACCGGATGAACACCGGCAGCCTGTTCCCGATAACTATTTTAAGATGCTGGATTTTAACAAAGCACAATTCCGGCAAGATACAACGGAAAATAGCAAATTACCGGCAAAGAAAGGTGGAAAATCAAATTCCGATTTCATCGAAAGGATATTGAAAGACGCTACTTTCAGGCATTATAAGAAATTTACCGAATCGGATGAGGAATTTTTGTGGACAGTCCGCATGATGTTGGCAAGCGGTGTAATAGCTAAAAAAACGGTTCAAATCATAAAAAAAGAATTGGAGAAATTGGCGTTGGCAGAAAATCATCTCGACCCGTTGAAAGTACTCTATACCTTGCGAATGCATATCAAGCCTGTGGAAATAGAACGAAAGACAGGACAGGCAGTAAGTTACTTGAAACGGGAAGTCATTTTATCGGAATATTTTACAGCATAAAAGATATGGAAAATCCGCAAATTATCATTTATAACACGGATGACGGCAAAACGTCCGTTCAATTATTGGCAAAAGATGGAAGCGTGATTTATTTTCCCTTTCAAGCGATTATGACGCAAGCGACAAGGCTACTCAAATGTTTTTTGCCGAAACACAGAACAAACTTTTATACCCCAAAAAGCAAAAGAAAATAAATTTTTAATCATGGACAAGAATAAAGCGACAACGCTCATTGAAGAAACATTTGACAAAGCGTTTGATAAACAGAAGTTTATTTTATTTGCTCGGAATTTGTTGAACGATATGGATATTATAAATAATGAGTATAATGTTGATGATGTTACGTTTCAGGAATATATATCCCACTATACGCATATTGGTAATTATACAGACCCGGACGGAGAAATAGTTGATATACTGCAAATTGAGGTTTTTGAAGAAAGTATATTGGATAAGGCTCGTACAAGTTTGAGAAATTTTGCAGTCGACCATTTGGAACGCTTTAGGCATAATTATGCGCTTGTAGCGTATAATTCAAAATCCGACAGAGGCAATAAATGGCGTTTTTCTTTCGTAAAAGTTGAAAATCGAATTTCCGTAAAAGACGGGAAAATCAAACAGGAAAAAGATTATTCGCCTGCAAAACGCTATTCTTTTTTGGTGGGTAAAGACAGATATAACCGGACTGCCAAAGAACGCCTGCTACCAATTCTGTCTAATGATCATGACAATCCCACAATTAAGCAAATTGAAGATGCTTTTTCTGTCGAAATACTCACAAAACAATTCTATACAGAACTGTTCGACTGGTATTTGTGGGCTTTGAATGAAGATACTTCAGTTTCTTATCCTGAAGGTAAAAAGGAAGAACATATTATCCGATTAATTACCCGGCTGATGTTTGTATGGTTTTTGAAACAGAAAAAAAGTAATGGAAATTCGCTTGTTCCCTATGAAATTTTTGATATTGAAAAATTAAATGAAATACTTGTTGATTTTGATCCAAATAGTAGATATTCAGGTAATTATTACAATGCAATTTTACAAAATCTCTTCTTCGCAACTCTTAACCGGCAAATTGTTGACGAAAGCGGAAAGAAACGTGCTTTTGCTGACAAATCAAACAACGAAAATTCCACAAAAGACGATTATTATTCAATAAAGACATTATTTAGAGATGATAATGTAAAATCATGGTTCAAAATTTCGCACAATGAAGTTATTGATTTATTAAGTAAAGTTCCTTTTCTCAATGGTGGTCTTTTTGAATGTTTGGACAAAGTTGATGAAACAAGATTATACAAACCAATGCTATATTTTGATGGTTTTAGCCGCGACAACCAAAACAAGCATGGTAAAACTGTTCGCGCTTTCGTTCCAAATCACCTGTTCTTTGCAGAAAAAGAAAATGTAAAGTTAAAAAAATATGAATACAACAATTCTAAAAAACAGTGGGTTGACAGACAAAAAGAAGTTTCGGGACTAATCATTATCCTCAAACGTTACAACTTTACAATCGAAGAAAATACGCCTTCGGATATTGATGTCGCGCTTGACCCGGAATTGCTGGGAAAAGTTTTTGAAAACTTGCTCGGCGCCTTTAATCCCGAAACAGAAGAGTCGGCGCGAAAACAATCCGGTTCATTTTATACGCCGCGCGAAATTGTCAATTATATGACGGTTGAATCTTTGACTGCATACCTCAAAAATAAAGTTGGCGAAAATTGGCAGAAACAGAAAGAAGAAACAAAAAAAGCATTGTTTGAATGTAAAATTCTTGACCCCGCCTGCGGTTCCGGCGCTTTTCCAATGGGGATTCTGAATAAAATAATTGACATTCTGAGAACAGTAGAACCGGAAATAAATATCTATGAAACCAAACTGAACCTGATAGAAAATTGCATTTATGGCGTGGATATTCAACCGATAGCCGTACAAATAGCAAAGTTACGCTTCTTTATTTCATTGATATGCGAGCAAACTCCCAATAACGATCCGGATGATAACTACGGAATTGTTCCATTACCCAACCTTGAATCGAAATTTGTGGTTGCCGATACGCTTATTCCTCTGAATACAGAACAAAAGGGCAGACTGAATCTTGATGACCCCAAACTTCAAAAAATGAAAAACGATTTGTGGAATATACGCAATCACAAAAATCTGAGGGCAAGTTCTTGGCAGGAAAAAAAGAAAATACGCAAAGAAGACAACGAATTGTGCAAGATTATTGAATATTATCTGCTTACCAATTCATCTAAACCAGATTTGAAAAAAATTGAGCAAAATAATCTGCTCATCAAACAATTTGAGAAGCAAATAACTGAACTACCTGAAGATTGGATAGACACAGACAGCAAGCAATCTTCTTTGTTCGGTTATGACCACCAAAACAAACTCTTTCAAATTGATAGGAACAAAGCCAAAAGAGACGACCTTCTAATGCGTATTCAACAATGCCGAAAGGAAATAGAAAAGGAAGAACGTAAAGCGACATTTACCGGATTGGAAGCGGAAATACATAAAATGGTCGGTTGGAATCCATACGACCAAAATTCCGTTTCACCTTTTTTTGACTCTGAATGGATGTTTGGATTAATGCAAGGGTTTGATATTGTTATTGGGAATCCACCATATGTGAATGTTGAAAATCTGAATGAGAATTTGAGAGTTTTTTTGTTGAATAATTACAAAACTTGCAAAGGTAGAACAGATATTTATGTCGCATTTATTGAAAAATTGCTCACCTTATTGAATAATAACGGGAATTTATCTTTTATTATTCCATTTGCATATACAAATCAAAATTATGGTTCTTTATCTCGCAAATTATTGATTGATAAATATTTTATAAGAGAAATATTAGATACAAGCAATTATTATGTTTTTGAAAATGCTGTTGTGAAAAATATTATTTTACAAGTTCAAAATACAAATAATCAACAAAATACTACTATTAAAAGAGCAAATTCTGATAATAACTTTAAGCAAAACAGCTTTCAAACTACAATCATAAATCAAGTCATATTTTTAGATTTGAGAGATTATCGTTTTGAAACAAAAGATATTTCAAATGCACTTAAAATCAAAAAACAAATAGAAAGTAATACTATCCGATTTGACGAAATTTGCCTTGTTGCTTATGGTGCAAGATTAAATCATAAAACTAAAAAAAATGGCAAAGAAAATTATATTTCTTTGGAATATAAAGATGGTTACAAACTATTTCTTGAAGGCAAAAACATTGAACGATATGGTTTTTCACAGTTTGGCTGGCTAAATTATCAACCGACAGAACATTATAATTCAATGTTTCCTGAATTATTTGAAAATGAGAAAATTATATTTATCAATGTGGTTAGCGATAGGTTGCGTTTTGCTTTTGATAATAAGCACTTTTATAATTCGCACACAGTCATAAATTGCGTAAAATGGCACTTATTGGAAAAGGTTGAACACATTACAGTAAAACGCAATCTCACAAAAGATAAGATTATTGCCTCACTATGTTATGATTATCGTTTTCTTTTGGCGGTATTAAATTCAAAATTGATAAATTGGTATTTTTTTATTTTTTTATCAGAAGGGTTGCACTTTTACCCTGATGATGCCAAACAATTACCTATTGCCATTTCTTCCTTTACTTTACAACAACCTATAATTTCTCTTGTCGATTATATTTTATTTTTAAAGCGAGCGCAAAATGACAGTATCATTCCCATCTACTACGAAAATATTATAGATGCCTGCGTGTATGAACTATATTTTCCCGAAGAAATTCATACCGCCAATAAAGGAGTAATAGAACATTTGCAAGATTTAAAACTAATAAGCGATAATATGGCCGATGAACAAAAATTAGCTATTATCAATAGTGAATTTGAGCGGTTATATGACCCTTATCACCCTGTAAGGAACAATGTAGAAACAATAGAAAATGTCGAAATAGTACGAATTATTAAAGAATCTTTGAGAAAATGAGAATAAAAACCATTGAAATCCATAATTACAAAGCGTTTTACGGCGATAAAAACGTTATTAGCGTTGATGGGAAAAATCTTTTTATCTACGGCGAAAACGGTAGTGGAAAAAGTTCACTATACTATGCATTGAAAGATTTTTTTCAATCATCCATGGAAAATATCAATCTGAATGAGGTTGAGAATATCTTTATTGACCCTGCGGAGCAAGGGAAAGTTTCGGTAAAACTCACATTCAATCCCGATGAAAATGATGCAGACAATGACCAATCAATGGAATTATCATTATGATAAACCCTGGTATGAGGTAATCAAATTTTATTTACAGAATGATCCTAACTGGAAATCTGTTGAATTTTTAGCTCGGAAAAATCAATTTGGATATGACCAGCCCATAATTCGCTATGCTGATGATGGAAAAAATGGCGACCATATAAAACGCTATATAGATTTTGCCGAACAACATTATAATTCGGGTGATAACAAAGCAGCCGGAGTGTATTTGCGTAGCGCTTTCGAGTTTATTCTAAAAAGATATTGCAAGAAAAAGAATCTCAGAGTAAGGTTTGAGATAGACATCATGACCTTAAAGTCAGATGATTTTTGGCAAACAATTAAAGATTTTCAAGTAGCAAACTCAACTAAATGTAATTTAACTCAACAAACAATAGCGGACGTTGAATTATGCCGTAAATTCGTATTAAATCCACTTTGTCATCAAGATCAGACAAAACATGAATCATCACAGGAAATACAAAATGCGATAGATGTAATTAAGAAGTTGAAAACAGTATGGTTTTTGAAAACAAATTTAAATCATGATCACCTAATAAGAGAATGATAGAGAACTTTAATACTCAGGATTTAATATTATTTTTAAGTAGTAAATTATCCGGATTTCAGGGCGAAGAAACGGATTATTCTCATTATTTGAATGAAACTCAACTTCAAAAATATTCCAAAGTATGCAAAATCGGGGAAGCAATATTGAAAGGCTGTGAACAAATCATTGCCATTGTTGCGGAAACAAATGAATCATTAACCGAACGCGGCGCTAAAAAAACGCAGTACGAAATCGCTAAAACGATTCTCAAAAACGAAATCGCTGATTTGGCCTTCTTCATTTTTTATGATACAGACGGCAATTTTCGGTTCAGTATGATTCATATTGAAAAGGGAAAAGACAAAACACCGTATTTCTCTTTCAAGCGATTTACTTATTATGTTTCCAAAAAACAGGGCAATAGAACTTTTAAGGAACAAATCGGGAATGCCCATTTTGGGTCTATTGATGACATAATTAAAGCTTTTAGTGTTGAGAAACTAAATAAAGAGTTTTATGGGGCAATCCATAATGCGTTTTATAAGCTGATTGGTGGAGAAATCCATATCGGAAAAAACAAACAGATATTGAATGCGGTATTAAAACTACCTTCTGTTGATAGTTCCGACAGAAGAAAATATAAAGAATTTGCCGTTCGATTGATTGGTCGCATTATTTTTTGTTGGTTTTTAAAATATAAAAAGTCGGAACAAGGTAAATCACTTATTCCATCCGATTGGCTTTCATCTGAAAATGTA
Organism: Tannerellaceae bacterium; assembly: GCA_031284375.1. Taxonomy (GTDB): domain Bacteria; phylum Bacteroidota; class Bacteroidia; order Bacteroidales; family Tannerellaceae; genus DFXE01. The sequence continues at coordinate 7,196 of JAISZY010000016.1, forward strand.
AGTAATGATTATTACCATAATCTTTTGGAAAAATTGTTTTTTGAATTGTTCAATAAAAAGATGGAAGAACGAAATACGGCAAATTTGCCTTTTCAAAGCAAAAGTGTACCGTTTTTAAGTGGCGGATTATTTGACCCTCAGTATGATGATTTCTATAAATTGAACATTGCTTCCGGTGAGTCCGAGTATATCCATACATTGATTGTACCGGATTTGTGGATACGGGAATTATTTGAAACCTTGGAGCAATACCATTTTACTATCGACGAAAATAGTGCAACAGATAAAGAAATTAGCATTGACCCGCAAATGTTGGGTACTATCTTTGAAAATCTATTGGCGGAAGTAAACCCTGATACGGAAGTTTCTGCAAGGAAATCTACCGGTAGTTTCTATACTCCTCGCAAAATTGTTGAATATATGGTTGAACAATCTATAGTGGCATATTTACAGACAAAAACCGGCATAGAAGAGAATACCTTAAGCTTAATTATTAAAAATTATTCGGATGATCTTATAACTCAAAAAGAAAAGGACTGTATCCTTAATGCTCTTTATGAAGTAAAAATTCTGGATCCGGCTTGCGGTGCGGGCGCTTTTCCGATAGGATGTATTCATACGATTGTTGATATATTTCAAAAGCTTGACCCTGATGCAGAACAGTGGAGAGATAAATTGTTGGAGAATGTAAAAGATACTACTCTGAGGATGGAGTTGAAAGAAAAATTAAATTCTTCGAATAGCGATTATGTACGAAAGTTAGGTGTGATACAACATTCTATCTATGGGGTTGATGTACAAGAATTAGCTATTGAGATTTCTAAATTGCGATGTTTCCTGTCTCTTATAATCGACGAAACCATAAATGATGAAAAAGAAAATAGAGGCGTTTGTCCATTACCTAAATTGGCGTTCAACTTTGTTGTTGCAAACACTTTATTAGAAAGGAAAGAAGAATACGGGAATTTGTTCCCCTTTTCTAATGAATCAAGTAAATGGTTTGACCCGAAAGGGATGTTTGGCGTTGAAACGTTTGATATTGTGATTGGGAATCCTCCGTATGTAAGTACAAGAAATCTTGATATGGCAGTAAAAGATATATATGCGAATCTTTTCAAACTGGCAAAAGGACAATATGATTTATTCACTTTATTCATAGAAAAAACAAATCAGTTGTTATCCGACAAAGGTGTATTCTCTTTTATCATCCCTAAAAAATTACTTACAAACGAGAATTTTCTATCGGCGCGACAATTCTTGCTAAAATACTTGCCGATTAAAAAGTACGTGGATGCACAGATGCCTTTTGAAGCAGCAGTCGTTGAAACGAATGTTATTATCTCAACAAGAACAAACACTCCAATTATTGAAACCAATATCTTTAACGGGAATCAGATAGAGCATACATATAATGTAAAACAGGACTTGATATCTTCAATGCCTTTTCATATTTTCCCGTTTTCTATAAATCCTGATTATATTGAGGTGATTGATAAAATATTGCATAACACGAATCATACATTGGGCGACTTTGTGAAAATAATCAGGGGAATGGAATGTGGGTTCAACCATTCAAGCATAAGTAAATCGAAAGGAAAAAATAAAATCATCAAAGGAGAGCATGTGGAAAAGTACCATATAAAAAATACGGAATGGTTCGTTACCCCCGACTTTGCAGATAAAAAAGTATTCAAATCGAAAGATATTTACACGACTATTCCGAAATTGGTAACCAAGTTTGTCTCTAATTCGTTGGATTTTGCATTGGACCATGTAGGGTATTTTAATACGAATGTAGTTTATAATATCATTCCTAAGAAGGGATACGAAAGTTATTTGCTTTATTTACTTGCGCTTTGTAATAGTAAATTGTTGAATTTTTGGTTCTTCAATACCTATGTAAACGATGATAAATTGTTTCCGCATATTCAGAAAAATCAATTGGAGTCTATCCCTATTCCCGCCATTTCTCCTGCTGAGCAGCAGCCTATACGACTTCTTGTTGAGCAAATTTTATCGGAGAAGAAGGCGAATCCTGCGGCAGATACTTGCAACTTGGAAAAAGAAATAGACCATTTGGCGTATGGACTGTATGAGCTGACAGAGAAAGAAATCGGAATCATAGAAAATAGTCATACTTAATCCGCCGATACGCAGAATCGTGTAACTTTGTATGCATTTATGGAACTTCATACTCCTATGGAACTTTATACACTTGTATCAATCCCCGAAGCGGCTTTTTTATTTTCGTACTCCAACGAGATAATGCTTCTTGGCTCTTGTTTCGCCGACGAGATAGGGAGAAAACTGAGCGACGATAAGTTTGCCGTAAACATAAACCCTTTCGGAACACTTTACAATCCTGCCTCTATCTCTCTTTCACTCAGTAGGTTGATGCAGCCGGAGCCGTTTACGGCATCCGATTTGTTTTGCCGCGACGGTCTGTTTCACAGTTTTGCTCATCATAGCCGTTTCTCTTCCCCCTCGGAAGAAGAAGCGTTGGAAGGAATCAACCGGCAGTTGGCCTATGCTGCCGCTTACTTGGGCAGAACCTCCCGGCTTATCGTTACCTTCGGTTCTGCTTGGGTTTACCGGCTTAAAGATAACGGAAACATAGTATCCAACTGTCATAAATTGCCGGAGCGGATGTTCGGGAGAGAGCGCTTAAGCGTGGACGCTATCGTAAACGATTGGGATGCTTTGCTCCGCACGTTGTGGGAGCGGCATCCGGCCTTGCGTGTTCTCTTCACAATAAGCCCGGTACGGCATTGGAAAGATGGAGCGCATGCCAATCAACTGAGCAAGGCTACGCTCCTGCTGGCTGTCGATGAACTGCAAAGGCGTTACCCGGAACGCATCGCCTATTTCCCCGCCTACGAAATCATGATGGACGAGCTGCGCGATTATCGTTTTTATGCCAACGATATGTTGCATCCCTCCGCTTTGGCGATAGAATACATCAGCGAACGCTTCTACCGGAATTTTCTCTCAGCCGAATCACAAACGCTTCTTCACGAGTGGCGGGTTATCCGGAAGGCGATCGAACATAAACCTTTTCAGCCGGAAAGTGCAGCGTATCGGCAGTTTATCTTGCAAACTTTGTTAAAGGTGGAAAATCTTTCCGGGAAATTCCCTTACTTTGACCTCTCAAGAGAATTAGCATTATTACATTCGAAGCTAAAGTAGAAACAAAAAATATGGAATATTCGATAAAAGAAATTGCCGGTATTATCGGCTCCACAACCGTACTACCGCTCCGGGATGCGCGTATCGGTATCTTGCTTACCGACAGTCGGAGGCTTTCTCAACCGGAAGATAGTCTTTTCTTTGCCTTGAAAACAAAAACCAACAATGGCCATAAGTATGTGGACGAGTTGTATCATCTGAGGGTGCGTAATTTCGTGGTGAACGAAATGCCGCCGGAAGCTGCCTCTACGATGCCTCAGGCCAACTTCCTGGTGGTGAAAGATACCCTGAAAGCGCTGCAAAAGCTGGTAACGCATCACCGGAAACGGTTCAATATTCCCGTTATCGGCATCACCGGGAGCAACGGGAAAACGATTGTAAAGGAGTTCCTGTATCAATTGCTGCATAACGAATTTAATATTGTCCGCTCGCCGCGCAGCTATAACTCCCAGTTGGGCGTTCCTCTTTCGGTGTGGCAGATGAACGAGAAACATACGCTGGGCATTTTCGAGGCCGGCATATCGCAACCCGACGAAATGGAACGACTTCAGCCGATTATTTCGCCCACGATTGGTATCCTTACCGGTATTGGCGAAGCGCATCAGGAGAACTTTATTTCTATGTTCCGGAAATGTATGGAGAAGCTCACCTTGTTTGCTCATAGCGAAGCCATCATCTATAATGCCGACAATGCGTTTATTGCTAATTGCATTGACTCGTCTTTGCTTTCTCATCGCGCTGTGGGCTGGAGCCGCATCAACTCCGAGGCGCCTCTCTTTGTCGAAGCGGTAAGGAAGAAGGAAACAGAAACAGATTTAGTATGCTGGGTGATGGGGCAGAGTCATACGTATACGATTCCTTTCACCGACGACGCTTCCATAGAAAACGTTCTCCATTGTCTGGCGCTTCTCCTTTGCCTCAAACCTACCGGCTTGCAGGATACCTCCCGGTTTAAACGATTGGAGCCGGTAGAAATGCGACTGGAAGTGAAACAGGGAATCCACAATTGCCTCCTGATAAATGATGCCTACAATTCCGACATCAATTCGTTGGATATCGCGCTCGATTTCATGCAAAGCAGGAAAGCCGGCAAAATGCTGAAATCTACGCTCATCTTGTCCGACATTTTGCAGTCGGGCACTCTCCCAAAGTCGCTCTACAAGAAAGTGGCCGACTTTGTGAGGCGTAAAAAGATAGACCGGCTTATCGGCATAGGGCGGGATATGACGGAATACGCCGCTCTGTTTGATGTGCCGAAAGAATTTTATCGTACCACCGAAGAGTTTATCGCTTCGCCCGCTATCCATACGTTTCACAACGAACTGATTTTGCTGAAGGGTTCTCGTCGTTTTCATTTCGAACGTATTTCCGAACGGATAGAGAAGATTGTACACGAAACCATACTGGAAGTAAACCTGGATGCCGTAGTGCATAACTTCAACTACTATCGCTCCCTCCTGAAACCCGGAACAAAAATCATCGCCATGCTCAAAGCCTTCGGGTATGGCGTAGGAGCCGGCGAATTGGCCAAAACGCTGCAACAATATCCTTGCGATTATTTAGCCGTAGCCCTTACGGACGAAGGGGTGGATTTGCGTAAAGAAGGTATCTCCATCCCCATCCTTGTGATGAATCCCGAACAAAGCAGCTTCAACTTCCTGCTCGAAAATCTGCTGGAACCGGAAATATATAGCTTCCGGCTGTTGCAGACGGTCATAAAGGAAACCCAACGCCGGGGGATTACCTCCTACCCAATACACATTAAAATAGATACGGGCATGCACCGGTTAGGGTTTCAGCCGGCAGATGTGCCGGAACTGTGCCGGGTGCTGAAACATCAAACGGGAGTAACCGTACGGTCGGTCTTCTCGCATCTGGCAGGTAGCGACTCGCCGGACTTCGACGCCTTTACCCTCAAACAAATGGAAACCTTCCGGCAAGCGGCCGAATCGCTGGAAAACAATCTGGGCGGGAAAATATATAAGCATATCCTCAACTCGGCAGGAATTGAACGATTTCCGCAAGAGGGAATGGATATGGTGCGCCTGGGTATCGGACTCTACGGCGTGAGCGTGAACGGTACGAAAGAACTGAAAAACGTTGCCACTTTGCGAACCGCCATCCTGCAAATACAACACGTTCCGGCAGGAGATTCGGTAGGATATAGCAGGCGGAGTTATGCAACCAGAGATTCCCGGATAGCCGTTATTCCCATTGGATATGCCGATGGGTTGGATCGCCACCTCGGAAATGGCGTGGGAGAAGTGTGGATAAACAATCATCTGTGCCCCATTATAGGAAACATTTGTATGGATACAACGCTCGTAGACGTAACCGACACGGATGCCAACGAGGGAGATTCCGTGATTATCTTCGGGCAAGCATACCCCATCACGCATCTGTCCGACAAACTGCATACCATCCCTTACGAGATTCTAACCTCTATCTCTCCCAGAGTGAAACGAATTTATTACAGAGAATAACGCATGGAAAACGTCCCAACGGAAAAAGACGCCTATATACGCATCAAAGGCGCAAGAGTGAATAATCTGAAAAGTATCGACATCGATATCCCCCAAAATAAATTGGTCGTTATTACCGGACTTTCGGGAAGCGGCAAATCCTCGCTGGCTTTCGATACCTTGTATGCCGAAGGTCAGCGACGATATGTAGAAAGCCTCTCGGCCTATGCCCGACAGTTTTTGGGGCGAATGAGCAAGCCGGAATGCGATTACATCAAAGGTATACCGCCGGCTATCGCTATCGAACAGAAAGTAAATACACGCAACCCCCGCTCTACCGTAGGTACTTCTACCGAAGTATACGAATACCTCCGCCTCTTGTTTGCACGAATCGGAAGAACCATCTCGCCCGTTTCGGGAGAAGAAATAAAGAAGCATCAAACGAGCGATATCGTAAAGTGGGCGCTTTCCTATCCGGAAGAAACGCGCTTTGCGGTCTTTGCTCCCATTGTGCTCCCGGAGGGACGAAAGATGGAAGAACAATTGGAAGTGCTTCGCAAGGAGGGATACGCCCGTTTGTGGATAAACAACGAAACATATCGGATACAGGAGGCCTTGGAAAACAAAACACTTCTGAACGCTCCCTCCATAGAACTGCTGATAGACCGTCTTACCGTGTCGGACGATAAGACGTTGAACAGCCGGGTGGCCGACTCGGCCGAAACAGCCTTCTACGAAGGACACGGAACCTGTTTGATTCGCGTATACACATCGGAAGGCATCGAAACAAAAGCTTTCTCAAAGAAATTTGAGGCCGACGGCATTACCTTTGAAGAACCCTCCGATTTGATGTTCAGTTTCAACAATCCCGTAGGCGCCTGCCCCACGTGCGAAGGCTTTGGCAAAGTAATAGGAATTGATGAAAACTTGGTGATACCGGACCAAACCCTGTCTGTTTATCAAGGCGCAGTGATGTGCTGGAGGGGCGAAGTGATGAGCGAATGGTTAACGGATTTTATCCGGCGAAGCGACCGGTACAATTTCCCCATTCATCGTCCATACTACACCCTTACGGCGCTGGAAAAGCAACTCCTCTGGCGCGGGGCGAAAGGCGTGTATGGGATAGACGACTTCTTTACCTTTGTGACCAACAACCTCCACAAGGTGCAATACCGGGTGATGCAGGCCCGCTACCGGGGTAAAGCCGCCTGCCCCACCTGCCGGGGAACCAGGCTTAAACCGCAGGCGCTGTACGTGCAGGTGGAGGGGATGAACATCGCCCGGTTGGTAACGATGCCCGTGACGGAATTGAACGCCTTTTTCAACCAATTGTCGCTAACCGAAACAGACCTCGTGATTGCACGCCGAATACTTATCGAAATCAGTAACCGGTTGCAGTTCCTGATAGACGTAGGGCTGGGATACCTTACCTTAGACCGGCTCTCTAATACCCTTTCCGGAGGAGAAAGCCAACGCATCAACTTGGTCACCTCGCTGGGAAGTAGTCTGGTCGGCTCGCTCTACGTCCTGGACGAACCCAGCATAGGACTTCACTCGCGCGACACCCATCTGCTCATCCGGGCGCTTCGTCAGCTCCAGGCCCTGGGCAATACGGTGGTGGTGGTAGAACATGACGAAGAAATTATCCGCTCGGCCGATTACATTATCGACATCGGCCCCCAAGCCGGCAGACTGGGGGGAGAAGTTGTGTATCAAGGCAACGTAGCTCATCTGCAAAATCATACCGAAAGTTATACCGTGCGCTACCTTACGGGCGAGGATAAGATAGAACTCCCGTCTCGCCGCCGCAAATGGAACAATTATATCGAAGTAAAAGGAGCGCGACGCAATAACCTGAAAGGGATTAACGTCCGTTTCCCGCTTAACGTGATGACGGTTGTAACCGGCGTGAGCGGCTCGGGAAAAAGCTCCTTAGTGAGAGACATCCTCTACGAAGGAATCCGTCGCTCGCTCGACGAGGCTTTCTTCACCTGCGTAGACTGCTCATCTATCGACGGCGATATTCACCTCGTTCACGGCGTTGAATTTGTAGACCAAAACTCCATCGGCAAAAGCGCCCGCTCCAATCCTGTTACCTACATCGGCGCTTACGACGAGATTCGCATCCTCTTTTCTCAACAACCCCTGGCGCGCAAGATGGGCTACACGCCGGCGTATTTCTCCTTCAATAAAGAAGGAGGACGCTGCGAAGAATGTAAAGGAGAAGGACGCATCACGGTAGAGATGCAATTTATGGCCGATATCTTACTGGAATGCGACGTATGCCACGGCAAGCGTTTTCGCCCCGACTTGCTGGAAGTAGCGTACAAAGGCGCCAATATATACCAGGTGTTGGAAATGACCGTAAACCAGGCCATCGAGTTCTTTCAGCCTGCTCCGAGCGGCACGGAAAAGAAAATTGTGAAACGGCTCAAACCCCTGCAAGACGTAGGCTTGGGATACATCAAACTGGGACAAACTTCGTCTACGCTTTCCGGAGGAGAAAATCAACGGGTAAAGCTGGCGTACTATCTGGCTCAGGAAAAGCAGCAGCCTACTTATTTCATTTTCGACGAACCTACCACGGGCTTGCACTTCCACGATATAAAAACATTGCTCAAGGCCTTTAACGCCCTTATAGAGAACGGGCATACGGTTTTGATTATCGAACATAATATGGAAGTGATTAAATGTGCAGACCATATCATAGATTTAGGTCCGGAGGGAGGTCACATGGGTGGCAACCTGATAGCCGTCGGTACGCCCGAAGTTATTGCCCAATGTCCAACGTCCCATACCGGCCGATTCCTGAAAGAAAAATTAGCCGACGCTTCCGTTTCCACTGCACATCGTGCAAAATAAACAACACGTTGGATAAAACCCTTATTTCCCTCCCCCCCCAAAAATCCCCCAAGACCTGCATCACGCAGCCCTTGGGGGTACACTACAAATTATTTAAATAAAAATTATTTACGAAATAACAGAATATTCTATCCGCTCCATGTATCCCGCAACGACGGTAGGGGGACAAATAATTTCATGATTGCGCTGTTTTTCTTCATCACCTATTCAATAAACCCGCGAGCGGAGGAGAGGATTGACCGGAACAACGCAGGGACTTATCTTTATCTCCACCGCCGTGCGGGTGGTAGACCGGCAGCCTGCGGTGGTATGACGGGATTCGGCATAATAAGTCACGGTACGGGTGGTGTCGGTAGTCGTCAGCGTGGGGGTAGTGAGCGTATTGTTTCCGGTTGCAACGAGTTGTCCGCCTGTGGCTGCGTCGTACCAGTCGGTGGTGCAGCCCGCCGGAGGTGTTACTGTGGCTACGCCCGGATTGCCGGAGCATACCGTCGGAACCGGCGCGCTGAGCGTCGGGGCGGCAGGAATGGCTAAGACTGTAATGGTTACCGCTAAGCGGGCTGTCGAGCGACATCCGGTGGTTGTATTACGCGCTTCGGCATAGTAGGTCGTTGTGGCGTTCAGCGCCGTCAGGGTGGTAAGCGTATTGTTTCCGGTTACAATGGGCGAGCCGTTTGTGGGGGTCGTGTACCAATCGGTTGTGACGCCCGATACCGCTGTTATTGTTGCTACGCCTATGCTGCCGGGGCAAATGGCTGCCGGGGTGGAACTGAGCGTTGGGGCGGCAGGCAGGGGATTTACCGTAATCAATATAGAATTGCCGGATACCGTTCCGCACGAACCGCTGGTTACATTCCGGCGGAAATAAGTGTTTGCCGTCAGCGCACCGGGCTGATAAGTAGCCGATGTGGCGCCGGATATGTCTGTCCAGGAGTTAGTGGCGCCGGTTGAACTGCTTTGCCACTGGTAGGTATACGTCCCCGTTCCGCCGCCGGGAGCGGTAGTCTCGGTGAGGCCTGCGGGCGTGGAGCCGCTGCAAATCGCCTGTGCCGTGCCGATGGCTCCGGAAGTGAGGGTGGCGTTTACCGTTACCGTTACCGCTTTGCGGGTGTTGATGGCATTTTCGCAATAGTTTGATCCTTCCACGCTCACGTAATAGGTAGTGTTGGCAGTCAGCGTCGGCGTGGTGTAGGTGGCTCCCGTATGGAGCGGCGTCGTGGCCGTTTGCGAGGCGTACCAGCGATATACCGGATCGGTTACGCCGGTGGAAGCGCCCGTCAGGGTAACCGTTGAACTGTTGCAGATGCCGGTTCCCGTTGTCGTAATGGTAGCGGCTACGGCCTGGTCTTTGACGGTAATGGTGGTACTCATCGTATGGGTTTGGTTGCTCGTGTCGAGTACCTTCATTTCGATAAGGTAGGTACCCGGCGCCAGCGTTTTATTCCATTGCAATACGTCTCTGGCTGCGGTTTCTTCCGTTCCGTTGATATACCATTTCAAATATCCTGCCGTATTGCTCATGGCATATTGGATCACAGCCCGGATGGCAAAACTCTGCTGTCCGCAAAAAACCTCTCCGTCTATATCCTGGTAGTGCGTATTGGTGATGTAAAAGGCGGCGTCTAAGTTTCGGGCGGAAGCGCCGGCCATGTAGTAGTACGACACGACCGATCCCAATCCGTATCCCATTACGGTTAATCCGTTGGGATTGTGAAAATAATAAGAAGAATTTATGTTCGTCAAAGGCATGGCATAGAAAGAATAGGCGCTCCCTGTCGTTCCGGGACCGGTAGTCCATGTGCCTCCGCTTAGGGCGACAGGAGCGTCGGCGCCTATCGCTACGGTTGTTTGGGCATACGTATTCGTAGGGGTTACCACCAGAGCGTAGTGCTCGTTTAAACTCGAAGCCGATGTCGGTGCGAAAGGAGCAATGGCTGTTCCTGAAATCATCTGTTCGATGGGAGGTACCCAGGCCATAGCGGGGTCGCCTGTGACCGGGGTCACATAGTGGGCTCCGGTCAGGTATGAAGTCACGGCAACGGGCTTGTTGGCAGAAATAAAACATCCTCCACTCGTTATTTCCAACTCTACAAACTGCCCGGTATTCAAGGTCAAAGAGCCCGCTCCTAAATTGGACTGGATGGCGCCTCCTGTTTGTGTAATGGTCGTATTGTTTTGCGAAGCAATTATCCTGACCCGTTCTTTTTGGCGATGGGTAGCAGGAACCAAGAAGTTGTTCCCCCATGCATTTACCGGTGCCAATTGCTGGTAGAGGCAGTCGCAAAAACTTATTCCTGTTGGGACATTTGTGCATGCATTGGTTACATAATAGGCCACCGGGTGGGTGGATGTGATGTGTTTGCCGGTGCCGTCTCCGCTGAAATAAGACGAATAAACTTGCCCGACGTTCAAAGTGGTAATCGTGCTGCCATTTTCGTAAATCGTTGTTCCATTCTCTGTGGCAACTATCGTATAACCATCCGAATTTAACGCTTGATATGAAACATGGTAATAGTCCGTCCCCAGATTACTTACGGGCAAGACATTAGTGGCATCTGCTGTACCGGCAGTCTCAGTCAAGGCGTAAACAGATACGGGAGTTGTAGACTGTATGCGTAAGGACTTATCGGATGTGCCTGTTGCATTCGAATAAATATACGTTTCCTCAGTATCACTCAGGCGATAGGTATAAACTTCTCCTGCATTAATTGTATGGTTGATAGGAGATCCACCCATCATAAAAGTAAGCGTAACGTCTGCAACTTGTGTTGCAGCAATCCGTATCTGCATCTGAAAGTTGTTAACGGAATAGCCATTATTATTCCCGAACGACACATAGAAATCCGTTCCGAGTGTTGTAACTTGTGCGGAAAGGCTATGCCCCAAAGCAAAGACTATAAATAAGAAGATATATTTTTTCATAAGTTCGCTGTATTTGTAGTGTATAATGTGTAGTGTGTACTTATTTTCTGCAGGTGAATTTACATTCGTCTTTGGCCTTGTGGGAAGTTTGGTCGTTGATGACGTAATTGACCGTCTGATTCAGTTGAAGATCTCCGTTACTGCCCGTGAGCCAGGTGTATTCGCAGGGATGCGTGGGGAAATCTACCTGTATGGTATTGCCTTGCACACGATACGAGCCGCGTTCCTGCGAGTCGGTATATGCGAGTATAATACTATCGGTAGTAAAAGTTATGGTGCGAGGGCATTGGGTAACGCCAAACACCGCGCTGCCGGAGTTGGTAAAAAGTTTAATCGACACCGAAAGGTCTATTGTCTGGCGAAGCTCTACGCTACGGACTGTCCAGGTTCCAACGAGGGGCGCATTATCCGACTGCGCCCGGCATATCATAGACAAACCAAGATATAACAAGGTGATAAATAATACTTTCCTTTTCATTTTCCTTTTCATTTTTTTCTCTTATTAATGGTTACGACCGTCTACAAAAAACGTTCGTTTTAACTATACACAAATGGGCAGAAAAAAATTAAAAATATTGTACAAATGACATATAGATTCTTGACAAAGTCCACTTTTTCTATGTATGTTTGCAGTACATCTAAAACGAACGTTTAAATTACACATCCCCTTTCTTTTTTCCCCCAATTTTGAATTATTAAGGACACTGCCATCGAAGGCTCAGCGAGTGGCGCACATCCGAAAGAAAGGGTTTTTTGCCTTGCCCCACACATTCTTTGCTTACAATTCATCATATTTTCTTATTTTTGTTCTCACTAATATAATATAGCAATGAAAACAAATTACGAATTACGCTATGCCGCGCATCCCGACGACGCGAAACAATACGATACCGCCAGGCTACGACGCGACTTCCTGATTGAAAAACTATTCGAAGCCAATACCGTCCAGATGGTCTATTCCATGTACGACCGCATGATAGTGGGTGGCGTTATGCCCGTGGACGAAAAACTCCTTCTCGAAGCTATTCCCCCGCTCCGGCAACCTTTCTTTCTCCGAAACCGCGAGATAGGCATCTACCACGTGGGCGGAAGCGCCGGAATTGTGCACGTGGACAACCAAACCTTCGAACTTCATTACAAGGAAGCGCTCTACTTAGGCACGGGCGACCGGGTGATTTGGTTTGAAAGCCAAGACGCCGCCTCGCCCACCCTGTTCTACTTCAATTCCACCACGGCGCATCGGAACTACCCGGACAAGAAAATCACCAAGGCCGAAGCCATAACAGCCGAAATGGGGTCGATGGAAATGGCCAACCATCGTACAATAAATAAAATGATAGTAAACCAAACGCTCGCCACCTGCCAGCTTCAGATGGGAATGACCGAACTGGCCCCCGGTAGCGTGTGGAATACCATGCCGGCGCACATACACAGCCGGCGCATGGAAGCTTACTTCTACTTCGAGCTGCCCGCCGACCAGGCCGTATGTCACTTTATGGGCGAACCAACCGAAACGCGCCACATCTGGATGAAAGACCTCCAGGCCGTCCTCTCGCCCGAATGGTCTATACACTCCGCTGCGGCTACCTCTGCGTATACGTTTATCTGGGGAATGGGAGGCGAGAACTTGGATTATGCCGACCAGGATTTCTTCGAGATAACCGGCCTGAAGTAATGTTCCGCCTGCATGAATAGAAGAAAAAAACAACTCCTCGCCCTTCTCTTCCTCCTTTGCACCCTGAGCCTTCCTGCCCAGGAGAAGAGATACACCGTTAGCGGAACGATAAAAGACCAAAGTAACGGCGAAGACCTTATCGGCGCCGAGGTCGTTGTGGGCGGAACACGTACCGGCGCCGTTTCCAATGCCTACGGATATTATGCCTTAAGCCTGCCCGAAGGAAACTATACGCTGGTATTTTCCTACATCGGATACACTCGCAAAGAAGTAAGCCTCCGCCTTACGGCCAATGTCAAGATGGACGCAACCCTGGAAGAAGGCGGCCTGGAACTATCGGAAGTCATCATTTCGGCCGAACAGAAGAACGCCCGCGTAGGCAGGGCCGAAATGAGTACCGAAAAGCTGTCTGCCAAGTCTATCAAAAGCGTCCCGGCGCTGATGGGAGAGGTAGACGTTATCAAAGCCGTGCAGTTGCTCCCCGGCGTACAGGCTACCTCCGAAGGCACATCGGGCTTCAGCGTACGCGGGGGTGGGCACGACCAGAACCTCGTCCTCCTCGACGAAGCTACGGTATACAATGCCTCGCACCTGATGGGGTTCTTCTCGGTCTTCAACAACGACGCCATCAAGGACGTAACCCTTTACAAGGGAGATATACCCGCTTCCTTTGGCGGACGCCTCTCCTCGCTGCTGGATATTCGTTCCAAAGACGGCAACAACCACCGCTATACCGCCACCGGAGGGATAGGACTTATATCCAGCCGCCTCACCGCAGAAGGGCCTTTGGGCAGCAAAGCCTCCGCCATTGTCTCGGCGCGCAGGACGTATGCCGATGTGTTTTTGCTCTTGGCCAACGAAGAAAACCTGCGCAACTCTTCCCTCTACTTCTACGACATGAACGCGAAGCTAAACTACCGTATAGACAACAACAACCGCCTCTACTTGGCCGGCTATCTGGGGCGCGACAAGTTTGGGATGAAATACGCCGGAATGGCCTTCGGGAACAAAACGGCTACCTTGCGATGGAATCATATCTTCTCCCCCCTGCTCTTCTCCAATTTTACGCTGATGGGCAGTTCTTACGATTATTATCTGCGAAGCGAGTTAAGCTCGCAGTTCAACCAGGAACTCAAGTCGGGCCTGGAAGACTACGCCTTCAAAGCCGACTTTTCCTATCATCCCAATCCGGCCAACAGCCTGAAGTTCGGCTACAACTTCGTTTACCATACCTTCCTGCCCGGCAAAGGCGGAGGCGTTGGAGCCGAGAGCATCATAGGGAGCGTGTCGATACCCAAAGAATTTGCCACAGAAAGCAATCTCTACATCGCCAACGAAACCGATATCGCCGGGAAATTAAAGCTGAAATACGGGCTGCGCTTCTCTACCTTCCAAAACATATCGAACGGCGACGACAACCACCGGAAAGGAACGATTTATCACCATCAGCAACAGTTGGAACCCAGAGCCGGGGCGGTTTATCTCTTCAACGACCGGCAGTCGGTAAAGGCCGGCTACACGCGCACGGTACAGTACATACAACTGGCCTCCAACTCGTCGGCCGGCTCTCCGCTGGACTTATGGTTTCAGGCTTCGCCCGATGTAAAGCCTCAACTGTGCGACCAATTCACCGTGGGCTATTTCCGCAACTTTGCCTCGAACGCCTACGAACTCTCGGCCGAAGTCTATTATAAGAACATGCAGCATGTGGTAGACTTTAAAGACCATGCCAATCTGATGATCAACAAAGACCTGGAGCAAGAACTACGCTTCGGCCAAGGCCATTCCTACGGGCTGGAGCTGATGCTTCGCAAAACAGACGGCCCGCTGAACGGCTGGATTAGCTACACACTGTCAAAGAGCAGCAGGAAGATAGAGGACGTAAACGAAGGACGTTGGTATCGTTCGCCCTACGATAAGCCGCACAATGTTTCTATCGTAGGTACATACGAAATAAACCCGCGATGGTCTGTTTCGGCCAACTGGGTCTATGCCGACGGCACGCCCGTGACCTACCCCACGGGGCGCTTCCGGATAGAAAACAGCTACGTACCCGTATATTCCGGGCGAAACGAATACCGCTACCCGGCCTACCATCGCTTGGATTTGTCGGCCACCCTTCAACTGTCCAAACCCGGCAAACCCTTTAAGCACGAATTGAACATCTCGCTCTACAACGCATACGGAAGGAAGAACGCCTGGACCATCCTCTTCCGCCAGGAAGAAGATCAACCCGATGTATCGTATGCCGAAAAGATATATCTGTTTACCTTTATACCCTCAATCACATGGAACTTCAGCTTTTAATATCCCGGCGGGCTTTTACGGCCGTTTGCTTCCTCGTTGTATTATCCGTATTAGGAGGATGCGAAGAACGCATCCACATACGCACCGACGCCTCGGATCCGAGGTTAATTATCTACGGTTATATCACCACCGATACGGCGAATCACGGTATATGGATAACCCGTTCGTCGGATTATTTTTCTACCGAAAAACCCCAAGGCATATCCGGCGCCGGGGTTAGTATCCGTTGCAAAGAAGACATATATACGCTATCCGAAGACGCTTCCGAGCAAGGATACTACCGCATGGAGACCCCCGTGGCAGGACAGGCGGGCGAAACGTATACGCTGGAGGTATCCCTCGATTTCGACGGCAACGGAGAGCCGGAAACCTACCGGGCCGCCTCCTTTCTGCCGCCGGCGGCAAGGCTTGATTCTATATCCGTTGTCCCTTCCGTCTTTTCCGAAAACCTTATGGAAACACTCCTCTGGGGGCGTCTTCCCGACCGGGAAATCAATTACTTCAGCTTTCACCTCTACCGCAACGATACGCTGCTGAACGATTCCCTGAGAGGCTTCTCCCTGTCGGACGACGAATTTCTGAACTCGAAAGACATCCAAGGGCTGCCGACCTTTTATTTAAATCAGCGCCGCGAGTCGGACGTCCTCATTCCCGGCGACAGGATTACGTTTCAAATAGAAGGCATTACCCGCGAGTATAGCCGCTTTATCTCCAATGCCCAGTCCGAAAGCAGAGGCTCCATACCCCTCTTTGGCGGCCCTCCGGCCAATCTGGAAACCAACATCCGCTGCCTCTCACCTTCCGGCAACGAGGTGGGCGTATCGGGCTTTTTTACGGCTTATTCCAAAGCCCGGATATCCATGATTTATTATTAGCAACCATTTAAACACATACATAATGGAACATACATTGAATCTGTATAACACACGGACAAAGAAAAAAGAACTTTTCGTACCCTTGCACCAACCGCATGTAGGCATGTATGTATGCGGCCCTACCGTCTATGGCGATGCACATTTGGGCCATGCCCGTCCGGCCATTACGTTCGATCTCCTCTTCCGCTACCTCCTTCACTTAGGATATAAGGTGCGCTACGTGCGCAACATCACCGATGTGGGGCATCTGGAGCGCGATGCCGACGACGGCGAAGACAAGATTGCCAAGAAAGCCCGCTTGGAACAATTGGAACCGATGGAAATTGTACAATATTACCTCAACCGCTACCACAAGGCCATGGAGGCGCTCCATATGCTCCCTCCCAGTATCGAGCCTCACGCTTCGGGGCATATCATCGAACAGATAGCATTGGTAAACGAAATCCTCCGAAACGGATACGCCTACGAAAGCCAAGGCTCTGTGTACTTCGACGTAGATAAATACAACCAAACCCACCGCTATGGCGCCCTTTCCGGAAGACGTGTGGAAGATATGCTCAATGCCTCCCGCCACTTGGAAGGACAGGAAGAAAAACGCAACCCCGTAGACTTTGCCCTCTGGAAGCGGGCGCAGCCGGAGCACATCATGCGCTGGCCTTCTCCCTGGAGCGACGGCTTTCCCGGATGGCATTGCGAATGTACGGCCATGGGAAGAAAA
This sequence comes from Tannerellaceae bacterium, assembly GCA_031284375.1. GTDB lineage: Bacteria > Bacteroidota > Bacteroidia > Bacteroidales > Tannerellaceae > DFXE01. The sequence goes on from JAISZY010000016.1 coordinate 24,203, forward strand.
TACTTGGGCAAACACTTCGACATCCACGGCGGAGGCATGGACTTGATCTTCCCGCATCACGAATGTGAGATTGCCCAGGCGGTAGCATCGCAGGGCGACGAGATGGTGCGCTATTGGATGCACAACAATATGATTACCGTGGGCGGACAGAAGATGGGGAAATCGCTCGGTAACTTTATCACGCTGGAAGAATTTTTCGCCGGCTCCCATCCCATGCTCACGCAGGCTTATTCGCCTATGACGATTCGCTTCTTTATCCTGCAAGCCCACTATCGCAGCGCCGTAGACTTCGGCAACGAAGCCCTGCAAGCTTCCGAAAAAGGTTTAGCCCGCCTGATGGAAGCCTACCAACAGGTAGGCAAACTCACTCCGTCCGACGTCTCTTCCGCCCAAGGCATATCCCGCCTCCGCGCCCAATGCTACGAAGCCCTGAACGACGACCTGAACTCGCCCATCGTAATCTCCCACCTCTTTGAAGCCGTGCACATCATCCATTCCGCCAAAGACGGAAAGATAACCCTTTCGGCCGCCGATTTGAACGAGCTGCAAGAGCTGTTCCAACTCTTCCTTTTCGATATTCTGGGAATGAAAAACGAAGCCCCGGAAGCTAACAGTAGCCGGGAAGAAGCCTTCGGCAAGGCCGTAGAACTCCTCCTCGCCATCCGCCAACAGGCGAAAGCCAACAAAGACTGGGCTACTTCCGACCAAATACGCAACGAACTAACCGCCTTAGGCTTTGAAATAAAAGACACCAAAGAAGGAACGGAATGGAAAATAAACAATTGATGCGGCCATGACAACTATTCAAGACTTTTTGCAAGGCGATAAGTTTGCCCTCCTGGCCGGCGTAGAACTGCTGGAAGTAAGAAACGGATATGCGAAGGCATGTATGGAAATCAAACCCCTTCACCTCAACGGCGGAGGGGTTTGTCAGGGCGGAGCTATTTTTACGTTGGCCGACTTAGCCTTTGCCGCTGCCACCAACAGCCATGCCCGGCTCACTCTTTCCATTACCTCGTCTATCCATTTCTTCCAATCCGAAAGCAAAGGCATACTCTATGCCGAAGCTCGCGAGATATTCAGCCATAAACGACTATCCAATTGCGAGGTACACATCACCAACGCATCCGGCACACTGATTGCCACCTTTTGCGGAACCGGCTACCGGAAAGACACCGAACTGCCGTTCGCTCCGGTGGAATAATCTACCGCACATGGTTTCCTTTATTCCACCCGTTTCATCTGAACGGTAAAGTCGAACGAGTCGGCGCTTATGTTGCACGAAAGATTTTTGTCTACGAACGCAAAGGCAAGGGAAAGAGGATAGCCTTGCACATCCATGTCTGCATAGAACTTGCCGTTGTCGTTAGGACGGAAAGGCGTGGAGGTTGTAACGCCATAGTAATCCAATTCAAACACGGCGGTGGTATTTCCTTCTTCCTGTTTGATGGTACAAAAGCCGGTAGAAGGCTGACCGGATTGAGGGTCTTCGAAGGTATAGCTCCATTTGCCGAGCATTTCCTTGGGAACTTCTTTCTGCTGCTGAGCCGACAGAGAAAAACAACAGGCGAACAAAACGCAAATAGCGGAGAATCGAATCATCGTTTTCATAGAATTATAATTTAAATGAAGTAATGGTGCAAACATACGCAATTTTGTGTTACTACATGATTACATCTCCCGAAATCCATAACAAATCAAAGGAGGCTGCCTCAAAACATGAGACAGCCTCCATGACGTGTATTCAAGCGTTTATACGCAAATGGAAAAATCAATATACTCCCGTGCGGGTATCCCACCAAAGTTGTTTACCCCAACAGTAATCTACGATACCCTCCAGCGCTTTGTTGAGCAGCTCTTTATTGTACAGGTATTCGTTGTTCGGGTAAGGCATACGGAAGGGCTGGTCGTTGTGAGCCGTTCCGTATACGGAATTGACCGAGATGTAGTTTACTTCGCGCGTAGGAATCCCTGTGCGACGATAAAGACACCAGGCTTCGTGGTTTTCTTTGAATAAGGCTACCCATTGATCCCACCAGATGCGTTCTTTGGTGTTGTTCCATTTCCCTTTTCCGGCTAAGTAGGCTTCGGCGTCCGCTTCGGAAACGCCGTTGTCTTCCATCGACAAACGGACGGCTTCTTCGTAGGCTTCCTCGGCGCTGAGGCCTACATTCCAGCCCAGCATGGCGGCTTCGGCCAGGATGTAGTAGGTTTCGCAGGATTTGTAGAAGGGGGTAAAGCCTGTGGGATTGTCGCGATAGAGGGCGCCGATGCGGGATACTTCCCTGAGCAGAGGCTGACTGGCTGCTCCGTTCTGAAATCCGTGAAATTCGCCGTCGGATACGGCCGGTTTGGCAATCACGGGCAGGCGCGGGTCTTCCATGTTCTTCAGATGATCGATAAAGGTATCGAAGAGGCCGTGGTCGTCGCGCGTACGGCTGTTGTCGTACCAACGTTCGAAGTAGGGCGAAGAGTTTTGCCACCAGAAGTAGGCGTTATCTTCGTTTGCGTCGATAAGCGGATACTTGTCGGGGTTTGTCGCGATTTCTTCGATGGTGCGTTTGGACAAATCCGTGGCTACGTTCGAGAGGCGGATAGCGGCGCGCAGGCGGAGGGAGTTGCAGAATTTCTGCCATTTAAGCACATCGCCGCCAAAGAGGAAATCGCCTTCGCCAATGTCGTCGGTTCCATGTCCGGCGGCCATTTCGTCGGCAATGGTTTTGAGTTCGGCCATTACGGCGGGATAGATTTCTTGCTCGCTATCGTATTTGGCATTCAGGATACCGCCTTTTTCGGCAGCGCCTTTGAGGGCTTCGGAATACGGCATATCGCCCCAGGTGTCCAGATTGTACAGCCAAAGGAAGTGTTGGAAGATGCCGGCAGCCCAGCGGATGTTTTTGTTGCCTTCGGCGGCGTCTTCGGTGCTTTCCAGGATAAGATCCAGTTGGGTATTGCCGTAGTAGCAGTTGTACCAACGATTGCCGAAGGTGTTGTTGGTAGGAATTACGCCGGAAAGGTAGTCCATGTATTGTATCTTCACAATGTAGCCGGCATAGGTGCCGTAGCCGTCCATGTCGCCGCCCATTTGTTCGGCCGACCGGCGAAGGATATTGCCCAGCAAGTTGGTTGCCGGTACGGTGGTGAGGGCGTCGGGGTCGGTGTTGATCTCTTCGAAAGAACCGGTACAGCCGGCCAGTGTAATAACCGCCAGTAAGCTAACGACCCATCTGTTTATGCTTTTTTTCATATTTCTATCTCCTATCATTAAAAAGTAAGACCTAATTTAATACCGAAACTGCGGGAAGAGGGTACCGAAGCTTGTTCGAATCCCACTCCTCGCGTATCGCTGGATACGCCGCCCGTTTCGGGGTCGAGGCGTAAGGTGTTGGAATCGTGCACCCAGAGGAGCGCCAGATTGGAGCCGATCAGGGAGACGGTTGCTTTGCTGAAGTATTTCGTTTTGTTGAGGAACGCTTTGGGGAAGGCGTAGGTGAGGTAGGCTTCGCGGAGCTTGAGGAAGGAGCCGTCGAAGACGTACATTTCGCTTACGCCGCCGTCTCTAAACCAGGTTTGGGCATCTACTTCGATGGTATTGGGCACCCAGTTGCCGCCGGCATCCTGCATGACGAACTTCTCGTTGGCCATTACATCTACTCCGGCCACGATAGCGCGTTCGCGGATACCGTTTTCTGCTGTGAAGGCGGCTGTACCGGCTCCGTAACCATGACTCATGGATTGCGACCAGATGTCGCCGCCGATGCGCAGGTCGAGGAAGAAGCCGAAGGAAAGATTCTTGTACGAGAAGTCATTTCTCCATCCCGAAAGGAAATCGGGCGATATTTGTCCGATCTTCTTGCCTGTTTCCTGTACAATCAAGCCGGCTTCCGATACTTTGATGGGGCTTGTGGGATCTTTTTGGTCTAAGCGGGCGTATCCTGTGCTCACTAATGTTCCCCAGGGTTGGCCTTCGATGGCCTGGGTGGGTATTCCCCACGTCCAGCCTAACTGATAGACGCCGAGACCTTCTACCAGTTTGATAATCATGCTCCGGTCTCTGGAGAAGTTCAGGGTGCTGGTCCAGTTGAGGCCTTGGGGATTGCGCAATATGTCGCCGCGCAGTTGGAGTTCAATCCCCTTGGTTTCTATTTCGCCGGCATTGAGAAGCATACTGGAGAAGCCTATTACGTTGGAGGTAGAGACAGACATAATCTGGTCTTTGGTCGTTTTGTAGTAGTAGGCCACGTCTATGTGGAGGCGGTCGTCGAAGAAGCCTGCATCCAATCCTACTTCCCAGGTACGGATGCTTTCGGGCTTGAGGCCGGGATTGGGGTACTGATAGCTCTTATACATCTGGGCTACGCCTTTGAAGGAGGAGGTTTCGGCAAAGTAGTAGGCGCGATTGCGGTAGGCCGAGGTGGCCGAACCGATTTCGGCCCATCCTCCACGTAGTTTCAGGAAGGTAAGGACGTCGTTTTTCAGTGCGGCGAAGGATTCGGTAGGAATCCAGCTCAAGCTGGCCGAGGGGTAGAAGAACGGGTCGCGGATGGTGGAACTCCAGTCGTTGCGGGCGCTTACGTCCAGATACAGTTGGTTTTTCCATCCTGCGGAGCCGGAGGCATACACGGAATTGGAGCGGGTGTGACTGTGATCCATATCGGTAGAGGCATCGCCCGATTTGTTGGACAGGGTATAGACGCCGCGCACGGTGAGGGCGGAGGCTCCCAGGAGAGCATACTCGTACTTGTTGTCGCGGTAGTTGGCGCCGGCCATGGCGGAGACGTTCAGGTCGCCCCAGGTTTTGTTGAAGGATGCGAGGAAGTCTAAGTTCAGTTCGGTATTCTTCATCATCCGCTGTTCGAAACCTCCGTCGGGATGGTCGCCGTAATCCATATAATAGCGCTCAAAGGTCTGGGCATTGTAGTAGTCGAAACCGGCGCGTCCTTCAAACTTCAGGAAGTCGAAGGGCTGGTAGTAGAGCGACGACTTGGCGAAGACGCGGTCGCGCTGGTAACTGTTGCGGTTTTCGTGGACGGTAAAGTACGGATTCACGTGATAGTTGGTGTTCCAGTTGTAATACGTATAGTTGCCGGCTTCGTCTTTTTGGTCCCAGTTTTCTTTCAGGGTTTGCATATTCATTTGGCGGGCCGACCAGACGTAGAGTCCGTTTATCGGGTTGTTACCTCCGTATCCCTGTGCCGGGATGTTGTCGCTTTCGGTGCGGGTATAATTGGCCGAGAGGTCGTATTTTATCTTATCGTTCAGTTTCATTTCCGTATTAATCTGTCCGCCGTAATGCTTTTGGTCGGTATTGGGCACTGTGCCGGCCTGGTCTCGGAAGGAGAGCGAGGCGCGTGTGCCGGCCTTATCGCTTTCGGAGAGTACGGATATGGTATGATTCATGGAGTATCCAAGCTGGAAGAACTCTTTTACGTTGTTGGGGCGCGAGATCCAGTCGGTAGGCTGTCGCACGCCGTTCGTTACGGGGCTGTCGTATTGCGGCAGTTGGAGTCCGGCGTCGAGGCGGGGCCCCCAGGATTCGTCGAAGAAGTCGTTCACGCCGTTGCTACCGTCTTCCCAGGCAAAGCCGTTGCGGATGGCGTAGTCTTGGTAGCTGGCGCCTCCGCCGTTGGTTTTCCAGTGATATTCGTCGCCGTTAAGCCCTTGTCCGTACTCGTTTTGCAGTCGGGGGAGGGTAGAAACCTGGTCTACGGTGATGCTACCGTCGTAGGAAATGGTTACTCCCTTGCCTTTTTTGCCGGTTTTGGTGGTGATAAGAATCACGCCGTTTCCGGCGCGCATCCCATAGAGAGCTGCCGAACCGCCTTTAAGCACGGTAATGGTTTCGATGTCTTCGGGGTTGATGTCGTTCAATCCCGAACCATAGTCTACGCCCACGTAGGTGTTGTTTCCCGACCGTTGGGTATCGTTGGCGATGGGTATACCGTCTACGATAATCAAAGGTTGTTGGTCCGAACTGAAAGAAGAGTTCCCTCGGATAGAGATACGCGAAGAGGCGCCCACCGAGCCGCCGAAGCGGTTAATCTGCACCCCGGCTATTTTTCCGGACAAGGCGTCCGTTACGCTGATTTGCCCGGCTTGGGTGAGTTCTTCGGATTTCACTTCCTGGATGGCGTATCCCAGCGATTTCTTTTCGCGGGTAAGTCCCAGGGCGGTTACAACTACTTCGTCGAGCCGTTGGGCATCCGGCTCCATCACGATATTCATCACGGGAGAAGCCGCTATTTCCTGACTTTTCATGCCGATGTAGGAAAACACCAGGATTCTGGCCCCGGCGGGCACATCGAGCGAGAAATTTCCGTCCAAGTCCGTGATAGTTCCCACGGAAGTTCCCTTCACTACGATGGAAGCTCCGATAACAGGCTCGCGGTCTTCCGAAGAAATGACGCTTCCCGTCACCTTAGTCGTTTGAGCCGTTGCAAGCCCTATGCCTGCGAATAGGCATAGGAGTAGGTTGGTAATCAATCTTTTTTTCATAAAACATTTTTAAATTAGAATGAATATTATCATATATAAGGTAGTTTTCATCATTGCGCTACTGTTCTCCATGTATTATTATCGTTTATTTACGTTGGGCAAAGGTAAAAAAAACTATTTTACTATTAATTTTATTTACCTGAAAGTCTACCTTTGTTGCGGAGGCAATGAATGGTGTGGGCGACGCAAGGATTCTCGGACGATGGCGCATCAGTCAGCCGAATAGATGGATTACTGAAATTATTTATGACTTATTAAAATTGTGATGTTATGAAACAGCTTATTTTATGCACTATGCTTATTCTGCTGATGGCAGGATGCAAGAAAGACAACGAAATGATAGACAATATAACAGGGCAGGAGCACGTAGAGTTTAGTCTTTTTGATACGAACGGGATTGATTTGCTCAATCCGGCGAATGAGAATGGATTGATGGAAAAGGATATTAAGATGTACCGCGAAGTAAATGGGGAGTGGGTCTATCTCTTTACCGCGCTTTCCGATGGCGGAGGCCCCATGGATCATCCCCGCCATTTTATAATCAGCGACGGTATTTTCCGTCGTCCGGACTTATTTCCGGGAACCAAGGGAGAATACAGGCTGCGAACCTGGGCACATCATGACCGCTCTTCCCGTGTAACAAAAACAAAGATAGAATGGGGTAGCCCCGACCGCTTCGATATACTAACGTGCGAATGGAGGGCAGTAGGTTCAACCATCATAAATAAGCTTTATATGAACAACGAACTGCTTTATGAATTCCCTCCCGTTGACGGGGCGGAACTGCTGCATTTCGAACTCGTCAGAGACTTCTCCCGATAGTATCCGATTATCCTCCGACCCGTTGATTAAAACCAACGGCAACGCGCCTCCACTCGCCACTCGCCGGGAAAAAACCCTTATCTCCCGAAAGTTCCCTTCGTAGCCCGGCAACCTCCCCCGATTGCTCTGCCCTTATTCCCTTATTTCATCCTGTTGCGTCCTGTAATAAGGGAATAAGGGCAAAAAATATGTTGTGTCGCTTTGGCTACTAAGAGAGCTTTATCGGAATAAGGGTTTTCCATCCGGATAGCAATCTGCCCCGTCATTGCGAACGTAGTGAAGCAATCCAGCGTTGCGTGGGGGAATCCGGATTGCTTCACTTTGTTCGCAATGACGCGGTGCGCTACGCCGGATTGCTTCACTTTGTTCGGATGACGGAACATCGTATTATCCGGATGGAAAACCCTTATTCCGATAAAGTTCCCTTAGTAGCCCAAACGAGCCAACATATTTCCTCCCTTATTCCCTTATTTCGGGGCGTGACATGGATTAAATAAGGGAATAAGGGCGGAGAACTCGAGAATGTTATCCGGCTACTAAGGGAGCTTTCCGGAGATAAGGGTTTTTTCTGTATGAATGATTTTACAATAGTCCAACCCGTCATTGCGAACGTAGTGAAGCAATCCAGGATTGCGTGGGGAACTGGATTGCTTCACGATGTTCGCAATGACGAGGTGCGCTACTCCGGATTGCTTCACGATGTTCGCAATGACGAGGTGCACTACGCCGGATTGCTTCACGATGTTCGCAATGACGAGGTGCGCTATTCCGGATTGCTTCGGGCTTCGCCCTCGCAAAGATGCCGATTCTTACTTTTCCTTCTCTCCCAGGGGTTTTAGCCTAAAATAATTGCAGCGACATCGTTGGACTGAGCCTTTTACTCCCCTGCAATCGCAGCGACATCGTTGGACTGAACCTTTTACCCTCCTGCAATCGCAGCGGTATCGTTGGACTGAACCTTTTACTCTCCTGCAATCGCAGTGACATCGTTGGCTTGAACCTTTTGCTCTCCTGCAATCGCAGCGGTATCGTTGGACTGAACCTTTTGCTCTCCTGCAATCGCAGTACCCTCATAGGCTTGAACCTTTGATGTCGCTGCAATCGCAGTGCCCTCATAGGCCTGAACCTTTGATGTCGCTGCAATCGCAGTACCCTCATAGGCTTGAGCTTTTGATGTCCCTGCAATCGGCAGAAAAAAAATTGCGTATTCATGCTGTAAAACATATATGAGATATGTAAAAGGAAAAAGAAAAGTGTATACCTTCGACGCCGAATAATAATAAAAAGTCTTATGAAGAATTTAACAGTTTCTCGATTTAGAATAAGCAAATTGCACAACGAAGAATGGTTCCGGTTTCATACCGAACTTATCACACTCCTGATTGCCTGCGGAGTGGAAATACTGGAATTGGTGCGGATATTCCCTCTCTACGAGGCGTTGTATAAGGAAGCCGACCGGCTGCTGGAAATGCTGCGCCTGAGTTTTGCTACCGTAGATACAACAACGGCCGACAATAATCGTAGCGCCATGTACCGAAGTTTGCGCAATATCACCAAGTCGCTCCTCAGCGCCTTAGACCCCGCCGAACGGGTTGCCGCTACCAAAGTGTATGCCGTGATAGAAAAGTACAACAGTTCCATTACCAGGAAATCGCTGTCTGCCAGAACGGCGGCTATCGACAACCTGCTGCAAGACCTTACGCAGGAAGGAGGAGATATCAACCTATCGGCCGAAGTGCAACTGCTGGAGCTTAGCAAGTGGACAAACAATTTGCAGACAACAAACGAAGCCTACAAACAGTCGCTGGCCGAACGTACCGAAGAAGGCGCA
>JAISZY010000045.1 GCA_031284375.1 Tannerellaceae bacterium
AAATCAAACTCCTCACACAATACCCGCCAAATGGGAATCCAATAAATACTGGTGCTTTCCATAGCCACTTGGAAAACATCATTCTGCTTCAAACAAGTGCGAAGCTCATACAAATCGGACGTCAATGTCGTAAATTGTCGTTCTTTTATTACGCCATTTTCATCCAAAATACACATAAATACACTACTCTTGTGTACATCAAGACCACAATATCGTTTCATAAGATATAGGTTTAAAATTTTTCCCGAAAGATACAACTAAATGGAACTTCGAGTTCACGTATCACGTCTTTGATTCGATAGGTGGTCTTGTGTTTTCGACAAACGAAAGGTATTTTTTTATGCGACTCGCTTATAAATCACGTATTTTTATCTAAGTTTGCCATTCTTTAAAAACGATAAAGAAATGCCTCTAAACTTACAGAAAAATTTGCCGGCTATCGACCTCCTGAAAAAGGAGCATATCTTTGTGATGGATTCACTGCGCGCTTCCACCCAAGACATAAGGCCGCTACGGATGGTTATCCTCAACCTGATGCCGCTTAAGGTTACAACAGAAACCGATTTGATACGTCTGCTCAGTAATACCCCACTGCAAGTAGAACTCAACTTTATGAAGATAAAACGCCATACGCCCAAAAACACACCGATAGAACACATGCGCGAGTTTTACAAAGACTTCGACAACCTTTCCGATACCTATTACGACGGACTCATCGTAACCGGCGCACCCGTAGAACAGTTGCCCTTCCGTAGCGTAGCCTACTGGGAAGAACTCGCCGGCATCCTCGACTGGGCGCGTACCCACGTAACCTCTACCTTATATATATGTTGGGCCGCCCAGGCAGCCTTGCATCATTTCTACGGAATCCCTAAATACGACCTTCCGGCCAAAATGTTCGGCGTATTCACCCACGCGATGAACGAACCCTACCTGCCGATATTCCGCGGATTCGACGAAGAATTTTACGTTCCCCACAGTCGGCATACCGAAATCAGGCGGGAAGATATCGTGCAAGTACCCGACCTCCGGCTATTGTCCGAAAGCGCCGAAGCAGGCGTGTACATGGTAATGTCGCGCGGAGGACGCGAGTTTTACATCACCGGCCACTCGGAATACGCTCCCACTACGCTCCACGAAGAATACCGGCGGGATTTGTCTAAAGGTCTGCCCATACGCCAACCCCGCAATTACTATCGCAACAACGACCCATCGCAAGGCCCGTTAGTACGTTGGCGCGGACATGCCAACCTGCTCTTCACCAATTGGCTCAACTACTACGTCTATCAGGAAACGCCCTACCGGATAGAAGACATTCGTCACTTAGAGAATTTATAAAAGAATGAGAAAGGCTTCCCCCCGCTGGGTAGAACTACTTTCGCCGGCCAAAGACCTTGTTTGCGGAATAGAAGCCATTCGTCACGGCGCCGACGCCGTCTACATCGGCGCCCCGAAGTTCGGCGCCCGCGCAGCCGCCGGCAATTCCGTAGACGATATTCGCCGTCTCTGCGACTACGCCCACCTCTTCGGCGCCCGCATCTATGTAGCCCTCAATACCCTCCTGAAAGACGACGAACTCCCCGAAGCCGAACGCCTTATCCACCGCCTGTATGCAGCCGGAGCCGACGCCTTGATTGTACAAGACATGGGGATTCTGCAACTCGACCTCCCGCCCATTCCCCTCCATGCCAGTACGCAGACCGACAACCGTACGCCTCAGAAAGTAGCGTTCCTCCAGTCCGTCGGTTTCACGCAAGTCGTCTTAGCACGCGAGCTATCGCTCAATCAAATACGCCGGATAGCCGAACAAACCACCGTACCCCTGGAAGTTTTCATCCACGGCGCCCTCTGCGTCAGCTATAGCGGGCAATGCTATATCAGCGAAGCCCTTAGCCGGCGAAGCGCCAATCGCGGCGAATGCGCCCAATACTGTCGCCTGCCCTATACCTTGAAAGACGCGGAAGGAAAACCGATAGCCAAAGACAAGCACCTCCTCTCGCTGAAAGATATGAATTGCTCCGACCATCTGGAAGCCCTGCTCGACGCCGGCGTATCGTCCTTCAAGATAGAAGGACGCCTGAAAGACGTTTCTTACGTGAAGAACATCACCGCCTGGTACCGGACAAAGTTGGACGCCATCCTTGCCGGGCGTCCCGAATACCGTCGCCCCTCGGCAGGCAAAAGCCTTTTCACGTTCGAGCCGATACCGGAAAAGAGTTTTAACCGCGGATTTACATCCTATTTCCTGCATCGACGAACAAACGCCATCACCTCTTTCGATACGCCTAAATTCAGAGGAGAGCCGGTAGGCACAGTGCAGGAAGTGAAAGGAACATCCTTCACCATTGCCGGACAGCAACCTCTCCATAACGGCGACGGCCTGACGTTCTTCAACGCCCAAGGCCACCTGGAAGGTTTCCGCCTGAACAGGGTAGGAGAGGAGCGTATCTTTCCGGCCGAGATGCCGCCTCTACATCCCCAAACCTCCCTTTTCCGCAATTACGATCACGAGTACGAAAAACAATTGTCCAAACCATCCGCCCAACGCAAGCTAACCGTCGAGGTAACGTTTTGCGACAATCCCTTTGGCTTTACCCTATCTCTCCGAGACGAGACGGGCTTATATGTCTGCCTTGCCGAACCGTTCGGAAAAGAACCGGCCCTTCGTAATCAGACGGAACATATCGTCCAACAACTTTCTAAGTTAGGCAACACCCCCTTCGAAGCCTCCACCGTTACGGTGTTGATGCATGAGAGCCGGTTTGTTCCCTCCTCCCTTCTGTCGGAAATGAGACGGAAAGCGATAGAGCGCTTGATGATTGTCCGGAAAATTCGGCATCGCCCGGAGAAATTTTGTCCGGCCAAACCACCGGCGTCCCTACCATACCCCGCACGTGCGCTTAGCTATTTGGGGAATGTATCCAACCGCAAGGCCGAGGCCTTCTATCATGCGCATGGAGTAGACGTGATAGCTCCCGCCTTCGAGCTGGCTCCGCGGGAAAATGTCCCCCTGATGTATACCAAGCATTGCCTTCGGTATAGTATGGGATGGTGCCCTACGCTGCAAAAACAAGCATCGCCGTATAAAGAACCCTTTTACTTATTCCACAAAAATACGCGCTTAAGGCTGCAATTTGATTGCCGAAACTGTCAAATGCTTATATTTGCCGAATAACAACCCATTCTTAAAAAACAAATTGTATGAAACCATTATTTTCTGTTGCATTATGCGCCTTATTTCTTCTGACCGCATGTGGCGGCCGGAAGGCGCTCGACCCCGAAAAACCTGTTTATGTAACCGTCCGCACAACCATGGGCGATGTAACCGTCCGCCTGTACGACGACACCCCTTTGCACCGGGACAACTTCATCAAACTCTGCCTGAACAACGAGTACGAGGGGATGATATTCCACCGGGTTATCAAGGACTTTGTAGTGCAAGGCGGCGACCCCGAAAGTAAAGCCCACGAACCGGGCGTCCTGTATGGCGACGGCGATGGAGGCTATACCGTTCCGGCCGAAATTCTGCCTCATTACTTCAATAAGCGAGGCGCCCTGATAGACGCCAAAGAACTCGACGCCAACAACCCCGAACGCGCCTCGGCCGGTACGCAGTTCTGTTTCGTACAAGGAGCCATTCCGGATGATGAACTTTTAGCACAGCGCGAAGTCCGTATCAACAGTATCCATCGTAATTGGTTGTACTATAAATTCCTTGCTCAACTGAAGCAACAGAGCCCGGCCTCGGCGAACGACTCCCTGCAAATGGAACAACTCTCCGAACAAGCCTCTATTATGGTAGCGGATACCCTGGCCGAGACCGGCCCCATAACGATCCCAGCCGACCGGAGGGAAGTGTATAAAACGATAGGAGGCGTTCCGCATCTGGATGGTTCGGTAACTATTTTCGGCGAAGTGGTAGAAGGTCTTGATATTGTAGAAAAGATGTCGCTGGTAGAAACCGATAAGAACGACCGTCCGTTGGCCGACATTGTTATTTTGTCTACGAAGGTGTTTCAGAAGTAAGAAAATAAAAAGGGGATGCGTCTCTGACCTATGGACACATCCCCTTGTTTTGTTTTTGTTTGTCTCAATCCCCATCATCCTCCTCTTTCGGAGCCGGCTTAACGAAGCAAGCGCTCAACTCGAACAAGGCATACAACGGGATAAATACGATAGAAAGGGTAAACGGGTCGCCACTGGGAGTAATCAACGCTGCCAATATCAATAAAACAACAACAGCATGGCGCCTGTATCTTGCAAAGAATCCCCGGTGCAAAAGCCCCAGCTTAGAGAGCAACCAAGACAGCAAAGGCATCTCGAAGATTATTCCCATGATGAATATCAACATCAGGAAGTTATCCATAGACGAATCGAGGGAAACCTGCTCCTTGATGACTTCGCTTATCTGATAAGTAGCAAGAAAGCGCAAGGTCATGGGGAAGACCATAAAATACCCAACCGCGCATCCGATAAAGAACATCACCGTACCGAACAGGAATACCCAGCGTACACTCTTCTTTTCATTCTCGTACAAGGCCGGGCTGATAAACCTCCAGACCTCGAACATGAGGTATGGAAAGGCGCAAACTAATGCCAGCCAGAACGACGTTGTCATGTGCGTAAAGAACTGCGTTGCCAGCTTGATGTTCATAATTTCTATGCGGAACGCCGTGTCGCAGAATTCACTCAATAAGGAAAAAGAAGACCCTATCTTGCATAGCAATTGATAGGTAAGGAAATCGCCTCGTGTAGGCCCCAGGATAAAGGCGTTAAAGATGCCGTTCTCTCCTCGCATAAAGACAAAGAAAGCAATGGCAAACAGTACAAGAGACAGTATAGAACGGAATAAAGTCCAGCGAAGTTCTTCCAGGTGGTCCCAGAATGACATCTCATCGTGTTGCATTGCTCCTTACTTCTTGTCGGGGGTATTGTCCGTATCGCGTAGATTAATATCGTCTTCCAATCCCTTTACGCCGTCTTTGAAATTCTTCACGCCTTTGCCGATACCTTTCATCAGTTCGGGAATCTTCTTTCCTCCGAAAAGCAATAAGACAATAATCGCAATAATAATAATTTCGCCGGTTCCCAGATTGGGGAGAAATAATAAATGATTCATAAGATATAGTTATTTAATTGTTTATATGATTGTATTCACGCGGCAAATATACAATATGTAAGCGTACCCAATCCTATAATTCAAATTTTATTACCTTTGCGCCGTCTTAAAAATCTGAAATTAGAAAAAGATTAGAACATGAAAGCTTATGTATTTCCAGGGCAAGGCGCCCAATTTGTCGGGATGGGGAAAGAAATATACGGCAGCAATCCGCTTGCCGAAGAATTGTTTGAAAAAGCAAACGAGAGTCTGGGTTTCCGCATTACCGATTTGATGTTTGAAGGAACAGACGAAGACTTAAAACAAACTAAAGTTACACAACCGGCTATCTTTTTACATTCGGTTATCCTTACCCAAACATTGGGCGAATCATTCCGTCCGGATATGGTTGCCGGTCACTCCTTGGGCGAGTTTTCCGCTTTGGTAGCTGCCGGAGCGCTCTCATTCGAAGATGGATTGAGTTTGGTGGCCAAACGTGCACAAGCTATGCAAAAAGCCTGCGAAGTTACCCCGTCTACCATGGCGGCCATATTAGGATTGCCCGACGCCAAGGTGGAAGAAATATGTGCGGCAATTGCCGACGATGTTGTTGTCCCCGCCAATTATAACAGTCCCGGGCAGGTGGTTATATCGGGCAGCGTTTCCGGCGTGGACAAGGCTTGCGAACAACTTTCGGCAGCCGGCGCCAAGCGGGTGTTGAAGTTGAAAGTAGGAGGCGCTTTCCACTCTCCTTTCATGGAACCGGCACGCGAAGAATTGGCCGCAGCGATTGAGAGCACAGCCATCGGTTCGCCCATTTGTCCCATCTATCAGAACGTAGATGCCCGTCCGCAAACCGATCCGGACACAATCAAAGCGAATTTGATTGCTCAGCTCACTTCGCCGGTACGCTGGACACAGATTGTAGAAAATATGATAACCAACGGCGCCACTCATTTCGTTGAACTTGGTCCGGGCGCCGTACTCCAGGGTTTGGTAAAGAAAGTAAACGCCGGCGTTGCCGTGGAAGGCCGGCAATAATTGTTTGCAACAAAAATATTCCGGTGGAACCAAGTCATATACAAAGGTTGGAGGCCAGAGGCATAAAGCCTACGGCCATCCGTTTGCTGGTGTTCCGGGCGATGCTGGAACATCCGCAAGCCTTTAGTCTGATGGATATGGAAAACAAGTTAGATACGGTAGATAAATCAACGTTGTCTCGTACGATTTCTCTTTTCCGCAAAAAGTTACTTATCCATAGCATTGATGATGGTTCCGGCTCTATTAAATATTCCGTATGCCGTAGCGAATGTACTTGTTCGCTGAGCGACCTACATGTACATTTTTCCTGTACAAGGTGCAAAAGGACATTTTGTTTGGAAAATATCTCCATTCCGGAAGTACAACTTCCTTCCGGTTTCTTGCTCGAAAACATCAATTTTGTACTGAAAGGCCTTTGTGGCCATTGCTCCAAGCTGATACCTTGAGGAATCGCCCAAAAGGTCTTGGACTATTATTTAGTGTAATCACCCGGTTATGGTACCTAAATCGGGATAAAACCTTGTTCACAAGTTGAATTTTATTTGTTTGCAACTGAGGAAGGCAGTTTCCGCCCCGCCGCAAAACTGACAAAAGACAAAAAATACTCTATCGTAACCGACTGTCCCGGCGCTCCCGCACAGATGTATGACGAAAAGGGACAGTTAGTTTGGGAGGCGCATTTGGACATTTACGGCAAGGTTCGTACCATTGTCGGGCGTTCTTTGAGTGATTGTCCTTTCAGGTATCAGGGTCAGTATGAGGATAGTGAGACGGGGCTTTATTCTAACCGGTTCAGGTATTACTAGCCGGAAGAGGGGATGTATTTGAGTCAGGATCCGATTGGGTTGGCGGGGAATAATCCTACATTGTATGCTTATGTAAGTAATAGTAATTTAATGATAGACCCCTGGGGGTTAGACGAATTATATGCACTTATTGCTACAAAAGATGGCTGGTACCCTGTTATGGAATATGGCAAAAAGGCTCCAATAAGAGAAGTATATCTTAAAGAGGGTGATTTGTGGAAGATCGGAACTTCAAAAAACACTTCTACAAGATATAGTAAAACTTATTTGCGTAATGTGGGACAAGGTGTAGAAATGAAAGTTTTACATACAGGCTTATCTGATAAGACTGTTAAATCATTAGAAAGAGCAAAGCTCAAAGGTTACAAAGCATGGAAAGGTTATTTACCAGCAGGAAATAAATGTTGTCATTAAACTATAATTATATGGATTTTTTTATAACGACTGATACCGCAGGTGCACGTGTCGGAGAATTAGCCTCTGAATTAAGACATATTCTATACTCTAAAATAGAAAATAAATATTCCAACATTCATTGTAGTATTGGAATAGTTATTAGATGTTTACCTGATTCTTATAATAGAAAGTCGTTTACACGTTATTTGAATACTAAGAATGATTTGACAATAGATTTTTGTGTTTCATTAGAAGAATATAAGACGTTATATAAAATTGAACAACGATTTGAGTTAGGAAAAGCCTTTCTTGAATGGTTGGACAGAGGATTATCAAATAGTAATTTCTTAAAAAACAATCCTAATTTTGACAAAAATAATTTTATAAATGATA
>JAISZY010000083.1 GCA_031284375.1 Tannerellaceae bacterium
TCCAATCTGGTCTCTATTATACGGCAACAATTGATGAGCTATATTAACATCTATCGTTTTCTGGAAGATCCCGAAGGTAGCTGGTTACAACTGATAAAAGAAAAAGAAAAGTATTTTACACCTTCTTTATTTCCTGATATGTAGGGGCTTGCTTTTGAGCTTGCGAAAAGGTGATATTGATTATCAGCAATTTGAAGAAGTTTGTTGCTGATGTTCCTGTTTTACCGGACAACAATGATTTCTAAATTACTTTTCCCTGACCTCTATCTGGAGGAGGCCTGTTTTCTTTGAGTTGTCCGCCTGTTTCTTTTTATCAAAGAAATAGCGTATAATCGCGTTATTCATAGGCTATTAATTTTTCGTACCAAAGATACAAAAAGTACGAAACATGCACCAAATAATACGAAAAAGTACGAAAAAAGACCAAATCAAACCGAAGCAAAACCCGCTTCAAATAAGAAAACCCGCTATTGAAGCGGGTTTTCCAGCGGAGAGAGTAGGATTTGAACCCACGGAACCTCTCAGTTCAACGGTTTTCAAGACCGCCGCAATCGACCACTCTGCCATCTCTCCATAAATGCTATCCCTCGTAGATTGCGGCGCAAATGTAATAATTATTTTAATACTTCCTACGCTAACGACTGGTTTTTTATTCTTTCACCTGCAAACGGTCGCCGGCGCTTACTACAATGTTGCGATAGTAGGCCTCGTCATAGCCGGGAAAATCGGGTGAAGCCGGTAAACCGTATGGATTGCGTCTGAATTGGCCGTTTTCTTCTTTCTTCATATTGCCGTCAATGTACTTAACCAATAAATATTCTCCCAACTCTTTCCAGCGAGTAGTGGCATTCCGGGCCGTTGTTGTGCTGAACCAAGTCAGGAATTTGCGGGCTTCGGAAGGAGATTGGGCTTGCAATTCCAAGGCCGCTTTATCAATGGCGGGTAGTATCTCCTTATAACCGTTTTCCAATTCGCTCTGTACCTTACGAATATCGTTAATCATATAGCTATATTTATGGTAAGCCATATTAGCTACCCAGTTATGAATCCAGAAAGCCGACGTCCACGAAAAGTTATACATATCTCCATTGCCTACCTGATAACATTCCGGAGAAGCCAACAAGGAACTGTACAAAGGCGTAAAGACTGCCATATCGGCATCGTCTACTCCAAACCAGAGGATGCCTCCTACTTCGTCGGGAAGCCAATTGCGCATTTGAGGAACAATCACAAAACCGGTCTGTTGTGTAGCTATGGCACGTTCGTTTACGTACATTTTGCCGTCTACCGGGAAGTTCATCGGACGCCAACGATAGGGTACTTTGTACGGGCCGGCGCCGGCGTCTTGCGTCATGTCAAGGGCGGTGCCTTCGTAATGATCGCGCATACAGTTTTGTACGTCTTGTACCGATAGTTTGCGATTGGGCTTAATGTATAGCGGCATAGGTTCTTTTGAAGGGTCGCCCTTTATAAAATCTACATATTTATCCATCGTTGAATCGTATTTGCGGAAAAATGACCACACACGAGCTTCACAGCCACGCAATCCGCTGAAATCATACGGATTGTATGCTTTGGCAAAACTGAAATCCTTATCCTTACCTTTAAAATAGCCTTTTTCGCGCGCCAAAGAAACTACATCGGGAGAATACAGACAATTCTCTTTATCTTCGAAAGGTATTTGTTGGATACGCGCCTGATTGGCATGAGCGGAAATACAGTCGTCCGGAATACGGATGGCAACCCATACGGCGCCTTTATTGTTTACTCCTTTCCCTATCATTTCCATAATCCAAACCTCATTCTTATCGGCTATGGAAAACGATTCTCCTCCGCTGTAATATCCATGTTCCGCCACTAAGCCGGTCATCACCCGAATAGCTTCGCGAGCTGTTTTAGAACGCTGAAGCGCAATGTATATCAGACTGCCGTAATCCATGATGCCGGTCGAATCGCGCAATTCGCGATGCCCTCCCCACGTACTTTCCGTAATAGCTACCTGATATTCGTTCATGTTGCCGATTACCGAATAGGTTTGCTCCACTTGGGGAATCTTACCCAATGGTTTGCCGGTATCCCATTCTTTTACTTCAAGCATGGCGCCTTTGGGCCGGATTGCTGCCGGCCAATGATACAATTCGCCATACAAATTGTGCGAATCGGCCGCATAACTGATAATTACCGAACCATCGGCGGAGGCTTTCTTCCCTACTAATAAGTCCGTACAGGCAATGCTCTCCATGCTGCCTGTCTGCAATGCTGCCAAGGCAGCCATTATGATCCATTTGTTTTTCATTGTGTAATGTATTTATCGCAAAAGTATGGAAAAACACATAACTTTGTGTCGGATTAATTTCAAAATAAAAATGAGCATGAAAAAATTATTTAGTCTTGCGCTGGCGGTCTTATTGACGGCAGCATGTAACGAAAAACCGGGTTTCACCATTACCGGTACGGTAGATAATGGCGATTTGAATGGGAAATACGTCTATCTTTATGCCTATGGCGTGGGAGATACGGAGCCTCTCGACAGTGCATTGGTAAGCAATAACGCTTTTACCTTCGAAGGTATACAAGACACGCCCCTGCTGGCTTCCCTGCGTTTTGCCGAAGGGGTTATCAATTCGCAGCAGGCCATAAACGAGGGATTCGACCCGTATAGCCCCTGGTTCGTGCTTGATAATTCCAAACTAACGGTCTTTCTGGGTGAAAATTCAACCATAAAAGGTTCGACCGAAAACAACGAGCTGACGGCCTATATCCAACAATTGAATAAACATTACGACAATCCGGAACTGGAGGCGCAACTGACCAGCAAAAACGATTCGCTCATCCTCCTGGCGGAAGACGCCCTCGAAGCCATAGACGCTCAGGCTGTACCCATTCATAAGGCGTATATACTGAGTCATAACAATAGTTGGACGGGCGCTCAGGTGTTTTATGCCAATCGTTATGTTTTGCCCGAAGCAGACCAGCAGGAAATCATTGCACAAGCCGGCGACGTATTTAAATCTGCCCCCGGGATAGATAAACGCATCGAACACTTAGCCGTACTCGAAAAAGTGGGTGTGGGGAAAAAATTTACCGATTTCGAAATGGCCGATCCTCAGAACAATCCCCACAAACTGGCCGAATACGTTGGTAACGGGAAAATAACGCTGATCGACTTCTGGGCCTCCTGGTGTCCGCCTTGCCGACGTTCCATCCCTTACCTGAGGGAAATTTATAAACAATACGGGAATAAAGGATTCGAAATCGTGGGCGTTTCGTTAGACCGCACCCACGAAGCTTGGGTGAAAGGGGTAGAAGATCTCCAAATTACCTGGCCTCAACTATCCGACCTCCAATACTGGAAAAATGCAGGAGCGGCATTGTACGGGGTAAACAGCATTCCTCACACGGTATTAGTGGATAAAGACGGTACGATTATCGCCAAGAACCTCCACGGCGAAGCATTGGGCGCCCGATTGGCCGAACTCTTAGATTAACGCCCTCCATGACGAAGAAAATCATTCTATACATCCTTGTCGGACTAAGCGTCCTGACGGTTTTGGCCTCCATAGTCGTTTATTATGTATTGAAAACAGAAAAACCTTGGATGGCTTTTTACTTCGCTTGTTGCGGAGGTGTACTTGTTTTCAACCTGTTGGCCATTTCCTTTTTTATCCATAAAAACTTCAAAAAATAAAAAGAATGTGCCTGGGCGTTTCGGACGCCCAGGCACTGAGGTTAGTATGAGATAGGATTAAAAAATAGAAAGTCACGTTTTCGGTTTATTTACCCGTATATAGTCTTGAAGAGCTTGCACGTAATTATCAAATGCCTCGATTCCCCGGAGGGTGATGCGGCAAACGGTACGGGGGCGCTTACCGTCGATAAACTTATTCACTTCAATATACCCGGCTTCGCTGAGTTTATCTATATGAACGCTGAGGTTGCCTGCTGTTGTCCCCGTTTTTTCTTTGAGAAAAACAAAGTCGGCCTCTTCTACCGGTATCAACAAGGATATGATAGCCAATCGTTGTTGAGAATGGAGCAGAGGGTCTAAATCTTTAAACATCTTCTTTGGATTTACGATACAAAATATGTCCCGGCAGGATAAAACCGAATACCATGCAAATGGACAAGATAAGGAATTGCAGATGCTGCATTTCCCATACCGTAAGAACCAGTGCGGATAATAAGGCGCTCACCCAAAAGATGGCAGATCCGTATACAAATGGTTTAAAACGATAAATCAAACCGTTAATAAACAAACACAAACCGGTAATGCTCATAATCATGGGACTGATAACCACAAAGAGTAATCCGCTGGTATTTGACCGGTAAACTCCGGAAAGTATAAAGACCGACGCCACAAAAATCATAGTAGAAATAAAAAAGCCCAGCCACACATTGCCTGCAATAAATTCTATGTAGTTCTTACTATTCGATTTTCTGGCTTTCCTGCCTTCATTCAGATAATTTACTATAAAAAGAGGAATTGTGCAGATCCATACGCAATAGGCAAATGCCTTTCCTTCTCCTTCCAATACTTGCAACAAAATAAAATTTGCCAAAGCGAGTATCGCAATGCAATATCCCCACAAGATGATATTGCTGCCACTGTTTTTCTGAAATCTTCCTTTTGCGTCGGCGATCATATTTGTAATTAATCGCAAGCTCTCCTGTTCGTTAAATTCTTTTTCCATTTCTGTTTACTTTAATTGAATAGTTTGTTTTTCATCATTGAATATTGGTTCGCGCTGCAAACTTACTATGGTTTGCAATACAAACCAAATTATTTTACAAATTTATTTGCTTCGCAATAAATTTCCATACACAAACCTTGTGAAGTCGGCTACAACCGCTCCGTGACAACTCCCAAAACTACCGGGAAGTCTCCTCTCTAAAGAACGGATGTAATATGTTTTGTATAACGCCGAATGCTCTCCGGAAGGAAAAAGCGAACATCTTTGCCTTCTCTGCAAGCTTGGCGGATGAAGGCGGAAGATATGTCGATAACGGGAGCGTTTACCGTGCGGACATTCGGATAATCGGGCGGGATATATACCTCGTAGCCTAAGCGAGGATAAATTAGAATAGGATATTGGGTAATGATAGTTTGATAGTCTTTCCAACGCTCCATCAGTAACCAGTTATCTGCGCCTATGATGAAATGGAAAAGACGTTCGGGATACGCTTTTTGTATTTCCCTGAGCATATATACGGAATAAGACGGCTTGGGTAGCGAGAACTCAAAATCGCTTACCCGGAACTTCGGATAGTTGCCTATGGCGCGTTCCACCATCTCGTAGCGAAGAGAGTCGGCCATCAGTTTCATCCCGCTTTTCAGCGGGCTTTGCGGCGTGACCAAAAACCATATCTCTTCCATTCCGTCGTACTCGCAAATCCAATTGGCCAATGCGAGATGCCCGATATGTATGGGATTGAAGGAACCGGAAAAGATACCTGTTTTTTTCATAATACATTCAGCACTTGCTCCTTGATTTGTTCCAGTTCGTCCTTCATCCGGATAACGATTTGCTGCATCTCGGCATGGTTGCTCTTCGAACCGAGCGTGTTGATTTCACGCCCTATTTCCTGCGCAATGAAACCAAGCTTTTTGCCCTGTCCCTGTCCGCTTTCCATCGTGCTGACAAAATAGGCGAGATGGTTGGAAAGGCGATTCTTTTCTTCGTTTACATCCAATTTCTCGATGTAATAAATCATTTCCTGTTCAAAACGATTCTTGTCGTAGTCGATAGCAAGAATTTTTTCCAGATTTTCCGTGATACGCGCCTTCACTTTTTCGATACGTTCGTTTTCGTATTTTTCCAGTTCAACAATCAGGGTCGATATATTTTCAATCTTTTGGATAAACAGCTTCCGAAGCATCTCTCCTTCCTGGATACGGAAATGGCTCAACTGTTGGATTGCCCTGCCCATGGTTTCCAGCACCACCTTCCATTCGTCTTCATCCACTTCCGATAGATCGGACTTAATCACTTCCGGCATCCGGCACAGTACCTGAAACCAATCGGAGGGGAGAGGTATATTCAGCTTTTCCGCCACTCCTTTTATCTGGAAATAGTAGTTCTCTATGGCCGCTTGATTAATTTGCGTAGGAACTTCTTTCCCGATATATTCAATTTGAATAGAAAACTCCACCTTTCCCCGTTCCAGAGACGTGAGGAGTTGGCTACGCATCTGCATTTCCATTTCTTTGTAGGCCGACGGAATACGCGTAGATAAATCGAATTGTTTACTGTTTAATGCTTTTATTTCTACGGTTACTTTTTTTGCAGGCAACTCGGTTGTAACCTTACCGAATCCGGTCATTGATTGTATCATAGCACTATATTTGTGCAAATGTACTTTTTTATTTTAACAACACGCCGGATGTCGCATAAAAATGTACTTTTGCAACTCCAACCCTAATAGGATATTATGTCGTGTTTATTACATATCGAAACTTCTACTACGGTTTGCTCGGTTGCGTTGTCGCTAAACGGGGAAGCCTTTTTCGAAAAGGTCTCCTTCCACGGTCCTTCCCATGCCGCCCTGCTGGGCGTATACGTAGAAGAAGCGTTGGCCCGGCTGACACATGAAGCGCTGCACCCGGACGCGATAGCCGTAAGCGGCGGCCCGGGTTCTTATACCGGTTTGAGAATTGGAGTATCTATGGCCAAAGGACTGTGTTTTGGATATGATATTCCCCTCGTTGCCGTTCCTACATTAGAGATCCTGGCGGCCAAGGTCATTGCGCAAACCTCTCCTTCAAACGGCGAACCTCTGTATTGCGCCATGCTGGATGCTCGCAGGATGGAAGTCTATGCCGCCTTGTTCAACCGAAACCGGCAAATGGTTCGTCAAACAAGGGCCGAAATCGTAACAGCCGATACCTATGCCTCATTCCTCGCCCTGAACAAGGTGTATTTCCTGGGCAATGGAGCGGCAAAGTGCAAGGAAGTAATCGCTTCGCCTCAGGCTGTTTTCGTAGACGACATACATCCCTTGGCCGTGGATATGATTCCGGTTGCCGAAGAACTATTCCAAGCCGGCAAGTTGGAAGATACGGCTTATTTTGAACCTTTTTATCTGAAGGAATTTATGGCAACGACGCCCAAAAATAAACTATTCACCCACGATAAGCATTAATTTATGAAGCAACTCCTAAATTTTACCTTACTAACCGGCCTGCTGCTGAGCTGCGGGAATACGGATTTTGAAACCCAAGTACGTACCGCCGTCGACCGGCAGATGGAAACCTATCCCCAATCTACGTTGAAGGACTTGTACAAAAACTTTTTTCAAGACCAATTCGGGCCGGGACACATCATCCGCGATACCGCCGGCGCCGGAACGTATCTGCGAGAAGAACTGTCTTCCTATACCCAGATAGAAGGACCAATAGCCGAACCGACAGGATACGAAGGCAATTTCTATCGCCTCAACCTCTCCGTAATAAAGACCGGCCAGGTTGCCTATCCGGTATATTTCGACGCCTTTGTCCGTAGCGTGAACGGCATCCGGCCTCCTTCCGTAGCCGAATGGAAAAAGGAATGGGAAGACATCGAAGCCATTATCCGCTCCATGCGCCTCCACTTGCCCGATTACGAGGCCGACAGGAAAGAAATAGAAGAAAAACTGAACCAAGGCGAGGCGCAAGGAGATCACAGCAAACGCTTTGAAGAACATTATTCGCCTCACTACCGCATCATCCGTAAAGAAATATATGAAAAAGAGATACTTCCGCTTATTCACTCAAATACGTCGCTGTGAAGGAGAATAAAGAATGAAATACAAAAGACTACTTTCCGGATCGTTTTGGCTCATTATGTCGATACACCTCGCCGTGTTTACCGCCATAGGCCTTTTCAGCGCCAGAGGATGGGGATTGCTCGCCACGTTTCTTTCCATCTTCGCCGTATCCGCAGCCCTGATGGGGCTTTTGTTCCTGTATGCGAAGCGTCATCCCGAAAAAAAACGACTTGCCGGGTTTGTGTCCAAAATCTATGGTGCGTTTTTATCAACAAGAAGATAAGTTTTTACTTTCCGTAGATTGCATTATACTCGGATTCAAGGAAAATGCCATCCACGTTCTGATTGCCAAACGAAAGTTCGAACCTCTCAAAGGCGAACGTTCCTTGCTGGGAGGCTTTGTGAGGAAAACGGAAAGCCTGAATGAGGCCGTGGCGCGTGTTGTGCTGGAATATACCGGCATAGAAAATGTGTACATGGAGCAGGTCGGCGCCTATGGCGATGTGGGGAGGGATATTGGCGAACGGGTCGTTTCCGTGGTCTATTACGCCTTGATAGATATGGAACTCTACGACGAAACATTGGAAGAAAAACACAATGCCCGGTGGATGAATATAAAAGATGTAGGAACGCTGACGCTCGACCATAATCAGTTCCTGGCCGATACCCTACAATTGATGCGACGACGTACTACCACCCGCCCCGTAGGATTTAATCTCCTTCCCGAAAAATTTACCCTCCCCCAACTTCAATCGTTATACGAAGCCATCTATGGGCGACCGTTAGACAAACGTAATTTCCGGTACAAGATACAGGAAATGGACATCCTCGAAAAATTGGAAGAAAAAGATAAAAGTTCTTCCCGCAAAGGCGCTTACTACTACCGCTTCAACAAAGAAAAATACGACCGCCTCTTAGAAGACGGCTACTATTTCTCCTTATAATGCGGCAAAACGAGCGTACCGGTACTCTTTCTCCACCTGCGCGTGGGCGAAGGAAGAGTACCGGTACTTTTTCTCCGCTCGCACGAGGAGGAAGAAAGAGTACCGGTACTTTTTTCCCGCCTGCCCGTGGGCGAAAGAAGCGTACCGGTACTTTTTTCCCGCCGACGCGTGGGTGAAGAAAGAGTACCGGTACTTTTTTCCCATCCGCCCATGGGCGAAGGAAGAGTACCGGTACTTTTTTCCCACCGACGTGTGGCGAAGAAAGTGTACCGGTACTCTATACCGCGTAAAGTGTAAAAGAAAAGTCGTATCTTTGGGCGTGAACAATAACCTTTTTAATTTATAATTATATGAAAACAATTATTTTAACTTCAAATTTTGTGTTATTCTTCTCTTTAATGGGGATAGCACAAGTAAAAAATGTAGATGTAGATAATCTCGCTTTCACGTGCTCTTATCGATCATTGCCTACACAGCCCAGAGATCCTATTACTTTTGCTTATTCGGTAAATGTGAAAGCAAGCAACATTGTGAAGAAAAATATTTCGATTGAAGATGTTGCAGATGCCATATTTGTTGAAGGACAAGTGAAAGTGGATAATCCTCAAGAAGCACAAATGGTATTGAACTTGTCGTTAGGAGACATTGTCATTAAAAGCAGTGCGGTAAGTGAAAGAAAAGAAGAAACGAAAGACCGGGACGGAAAGGTTACAGGGGTTAATTATTATTACAAAGTGGATGTGACCTATGCTTTCGATGCTTCCTGTTCAGCTCAATTTGGCGACGAGGTTTTAATTAAATCCGTTCTTTTTAACAGGATGAATGATCTTCACTACACGTCAAGTGAATATTCCTCAAGGAAAGGCGCCGCCGATTATTGGAATAACAACAAGGAAGTCCTTGTTTCCGGTTTCTATCGAGACCTTTCGTCGCAAGCGGCCTCAAGGCTATCTTCAATTGCATCTTCCCATTACGGATTTCTTTCCGTCATCAAAGAAAGAGATATCATCAAAACAATTGATGAAAAAAAACATAACGAAAATGAACCTTTCAGAGCCGCAAGCAATGCGTTGAAAGAAGAATTACAGGCAATGACGCCGAATGAGCCGATGGATAGGGAAAGAATAAACGGTTTGATTGAATACTTCAAAAGTATCCCGGGAAAATATACCGACCCGACGTTGAAAGCCGACGTGCGATTGAGATATAGCGCATATTATAATTTGTGCAAAATTTATCTTTATTTGGATGAACCTGAAAATGTAGGCGAATATGCCGAACGGATTCTTGCCAACGGATTCGATACAAAAGATTGTGAACGAATGAAAAAAGAAGCAACCGGACTGACGGATATATTCAATAAAACCGGCATAAAAACAAGGCATTTCAATCCGGACGAATATTTTTCGGCAGAATAAAGCAGAACCGGCGATTCAGGGAGAAAAAAAATTCCGGCTAATTTTGCAATCGTAATACCGTTGAAGGGGCTTTCGCCCAAAGTCCTTGAGACGGAGCTGTTTTTTCATAATTTTAATTTTAGGCCGCAAGGAAGTTGTGAAACTGAGCCTTGCGGCTATTTCGCAATCAATTCAACAATCATCGTAGGGATGGCCATTCTTTTTTTTCCAACTCTGTGTTTTATAACATACGATAATACATATACATTATTTATTTATCCTTTATCTTTGCCCGCAAGAAATAAGTGTACGGCGCTACACTTATTGACATACGAAATTCGTTCACTGTTTAATACTTTTATAAAATGAAAAACAATCTTTTAGTCATCATCTCACTGTTGTTTTTGGCGGGATGGAGCGGAAAAGCTCAAACACAAAACAAAATTGTAGTAAATGCCAACGATGGAAAATACGCCATCAGCAAGCACATTTACGGTCATTTCTCCGAACATCTGGGGCATGGCATCTACGGCGGAATATGGGTAGGCGAAGATTCTCCCATACCCAATACCCGCGGTATACGGAACGATGTAACGGCAGCCCTGAAAGCGCTGCAAATCCCCAACCTGCGCTGGCCGGGCGGATGCTTTGCCGACGAATATCATTGGCAAGACGGAATCGGGCCGAGAAACAAACGCCCCAAAATGATTAATACCCATTGGGGTGGCGTGGTAGAAGACAACAGCTTCGGTACGCACGAATTTCTTGACCTGTGCGAACAATTGGGCTGCGAACCTTACATCTGCGGAAACGTAGGAAGCGGTACGGTAGAAGAAATGTCCAAATGGATAGAATACATGACCTTCGACGGAGAAAGTCCCATGGCCAATCTGCGCAAACAAAACGGACGCGAAGCTCCCTGGAAAATCAAATTCTTTGGCGTAGGAAACGAAAACTGGGGATGCGGAGGCGATATGTTTGCCGATTATTACGCCGACACCTACCGCCGCTTTGCCGTTTATTGCCGCAATTACGGCGACAACCGTCTCTACAAAATTGCCGGAGGCCCCAACACCTCCGACTACGAATGGACGGAAACGCTGATGAAAAAAGTAGGCAATAAAATGAACGCCCTCTCGCTCCATTATTACACCGTGCCCAAGAACTGGAGCGACAAAGGGTCGGCCACCCTGTTCGACGAAGCCGAATACTTTACCACCATCAGCAAAGCCGCCTTTATGCGCGAACTGGTAGAAAAACATACCGCCATCATGGACAAATACGACCCTCAGAAGAGAATCGCCCTCGCTCCCGACGAATGGGGAGGATGGTATAACGTAGAACCCGGCACCAATCCCGGCTTCCTCTATCAGCAAAACACGCTTCGCGACGCCATTCTGGCCGCCGTAACCTTCGACGTATTCAATCAGCATTGCGACCGGGTGAAAATTGCCAACATCGCGCAAATGGTCAATGTCCTGCAGTCCATCATCCTTACCGACAACGAAAAGATGCTGCTCACGCCCACCTATTGGGCTTTCGATTTCTACAAAGTACATCAGGAAGCCACCATGCTGCCCCTTTCCATCGCTTGCGCCAAATACGAATCGCAGGGAAAGAGCCTCGACGCCGTTAGCGCATCCGCTTCGCGCGATAAAAACGGAAAGATACACATCACCCTGACCAATATCGACCCGAACAAACCGCAATCCGTTTCTTGCGACTTGCTGGGCGTGAAAGCCAAAAACGTTTCCGGCAGAATCTTATCGGCCGATAAAATATCCGACCACAACACCTTTGAACGCCCCAATCTGGTAGCGCCCAAAGACTTTAAAGACGCAAAGCTTGCCAATGGAAATCTAAGCATTGCACTCCCCGCCAAATCGCTGGTCGTACTGGAAATTACCGAATAAAACATCATACATACATATATAATATGGAATATACAGGCATTGAAATATGGTTCGTTACAGGAGCGCAGCTCCTGTACGGAGGAGATGCGGTAGTGGCCGTCGACGCTCATTCTACCGCCATCGTAGCCGGACTCAATCAGTCCGGGCAACTCCCCTTACAAGTGGTTTATAAAGGAACCGTCAATTCTTCGGCGGAAGTAGAAGCAACCCTCAAAGAAGCCAACAACAACAAACGCTGCGCCGGCATCATTACCTGGATGCACACCTTCTCGCCGGCTAAGATGTGGATAAAAGGATTGCAGAATTACCGGAAACCCTTGCTGCATTTGCATACGCAGTTCAACCGGGAAATCCCCTGGAGCGAAATTGATATGGATTTTATGAATCTGAACCAGTCCGCACACGGCGACCGCGAATTTGGACACATCGTAAGCCGGATGCACAAAAACCGCAAAGTAGTGGTAGGACATTGGGCCGACCCCAACGTACAGGCACGCATCGCCGTATGGATGCGCGTATGCGCCGCCTGGGCCGATGCGCAGGATATGATATTAGTCCGCTTCGGCGATAATATGAACCAGGTAGCCGTAACGGACGGCGACCGCCTGGAAGCCGAATTACGCTTAGGCTATCACGTAGATTATTACGGAATAGGCGACTTGGCCGAAGTGCAGAAAACCGTAACCGAAGCCAACATCGACAGCCTCGTAGACGAGTACGAAACCCTCTATACCTTGGCCGACAATTGCCGGAAAGGTACCGCCCATTACGAACAGATTCGTCATGCCGCCCGCATCGAAATCGCCCTCCGCCGATTCCTGAAAGAAAAAGGAGCCAAAGCGTTTACGACCAATTTCAACGCCTTGCACGACCTGAACCAATTGCCCGGTCTGGCCTGTCAGCGACTCATGGCCGAAGGATACGGATTCGGAGCCGAAGGCGACTGGAAAACGGCCGCTTTGATGCGCACCATGTGGGTGATGGCCAAGGGCCTCCCCGGAGGCACTTCTTTCCTCGAAGATTATACCTATCACTTTAACGGCGAGAAAAGCGCCATACTGCAAGCGCACATGCTGGAAGTATCGCCGGAAATAACCGCCCAAAAGCCGCGACTGGAAGTGCATCCCTTAGGAATAGGCGGAAAAGCAGACCCCGCCCGCTTGGTCTTTACCGCACATCCCGGCGCCGGATGGGCGGCTACGATTGTAGATATGGGCAACCGCTTCCGGATGATTGCCAATAAAGTAGAGGTGATCGAACCCGAAGCCGCGCTCCCCAAATTGCCCGTGGCAAGCGCCCTGTGGATACCGCAACCTAATCTGGAAATCGGCGCTGCGGCATGGATATGGGCCGGAGGAACGCACCATACCTCTTTCTCCTATGCCTTGACGCACGAATTTCTGGAAGATTACGCCGATATAGCCGGCATAGAATTGCTCGCAATCGACGAACATACCACCCTGGCCGGTTTTAAAACCGAATTAAAATTGAACGAAGTCTATTACCTGCTAAACAAGTAGAACGGAATGAACTATGTAATAGGTCTGGATTACGGCACCGATTCGTGCCGGGCAGTAATTGTGGATGCTTCCAACGGACAGGAAATGGCTTCCGCCGTGCGTTATTATCCGCGCTGGATGGCCGGGAAATATTGCGACCCTCAAAAGAATCAATACCGGCAGCATCCCTTAGACTACATCGAAGTAATGGAAACCTCCATCCGGGCAGCCTTGGCCGACTGCCCCGCCCATGTAGCCCCCAACGTGGCCGGCATCGCCTTCGACACCACCGGCTCCACGCCCGCGCTGACGGATAGCCGCGGCGTCCCCTTGGCTTTGTTGCCCGAATTGGCGGAAAATCCCCATGCCATGTTTGTCTTGTGGAAAGACCATACAGCCGTAAAAGAAGCGGCCGAAATCAATAAGCTCGCCAAAGAGTGGCACACGGATTACACGGCCTACGAAGGAGGAATTTATTCCTCCGAATGGGTTTGGGCTAAAATGTGGCACGTCTTGCGCCAAGACCCCTCCGTTCGGGAAAAAGCCTACGCATGGGTAGAACATTGCGATTGGATGCCGGCTTTGCTCACCGGCAACGTCCAACCCGAAACCTTGTTGCGCAGCCGTTGCGCCGCCGGTCATAAAGCGCTCTGGCACGCTTCGTGGGGCGGTTTGCCTCCCAACGATTTCTTCGCCGCATTAGACCCCCTGCTCGACGGCTTTCGCGAACATTTGTTTTCCGAAACCCACCCAAGTCATACCGTGGCAGGTTGCCTCACGGAAGAATGGGCCGGTCGTCTGGGGCTTAGCTCCAAAGTAGTAGTAGGCGTAGGCGCTTTCGACTGCCACATGGGAGCCGTTGGAGCGGAAATCCGTCCGGGCGCTTTTGTGCGCGTGATCGGCACGTCCACTTGCGACGTCATGGTGGTACCCTACCGGGAAATGGGCAATAAGCTCATACCCGGCATCTGCGGTCAGGTAGACGGCTCGGTTATACCCGGCATGGTAGGTCTGGAAGCCGGCCAATCCGGATTCGGCGACATTTATGCCTGGTTCAGGCAGATTTTGGAATGGCCCATCCGTCGCATCGTAGCTTCGTCCGAACGGTTGGACGAAGAAAACAAACGCAAACTCATAGACGAAACGGTAGAACAAATCATCCCCCTCCTTTCCGAAGAAGCAGCGCAAATACCCGTAGGCGAAAGCCTCCTTGTGGCCACCGACTGGATGAACGGCCGTCGTACGCCCGATGCCAACCAATTGCTGAAAGGCTCGATAACGGGCTTAACCCTCGGCAGTACGGCGCCCTCCGTGTTCAAGGCCTTGGTAGAAGCCACCGCCTTCGGCTCGAAAGCCATTGTGGAGCGTTTTATCGAGAACGGGATTGAAATCAAGGAAGTGATAGGAATCGGAGGCATTTCGCTCAAATCGCCCTTCGTTATGCAAACATTGGCCGATGTCTTGGGAATGCCCATCAAAGTAGCCCGAACCGAACAGGCTTGCGCCTTTGGCGCCGCCATGTTCGCCTCCGTGGCGGCCGGTATATACCCTACGATAGAAGAAGCGCAGCAAGCCATGGGGCAAGGATTTGCCTTCGAGTATGCGCCCAATCCGACCCATCATACCCGGTATATGGATTTATACAAGCGGTATCGGGCTATCGGCCAATTCACCGAATCGTTGGACAATATCATCAATTAATTAAAATACAATGTATACATTAGACTGGATTGTTATTGGAGTCTTTGCACTCGTTCTTGTGGCTATTGTTGTTTGGGTTTTCAAACAAAAGCAACGCACATCCGGAGATTATTTCCTGGCCGGAAGAGATGCCACCTGGCTGGCCATCGGCGCTTCTATTTTTGCTTCCAACATTGGTTCGGAGCACTTAATTGGTCTGGCCGGCGCCGGCGCTTCCAGCGGAATGGCTATGGCGCACTGGGAAATACAAGGATGGATGGTTTTGATTCTGGGATGGGTATTCGTTCCTTTCTATTCGCGAAGCATGGTTTATACAATGCCCGAATTTCTGGAAAGGCGGTACAATAAAGAATCCCGAACGATATTGTCGCTGATTTCGTTGGTTAGCTATGTGCTGACGAAAGTGGCCGTAACGGTTTACGCCGGAGGCTTGGTGTTTAAAGAAGTGTTCGGCATACAGGAAATCTGGGGAATCGACTTTTTCTGGATTGCCGCCATTGGCTTAGTGCTCATTACGGCGCTCTATACCGTGGTAGGAGGGATGAAATCCGTACTGTATACCTCCGTCTTGCAAACGCCCATCTTGCTGCTCGGCTCGTTGATTATTCTCATCCTCGGACTGAAGGCCGTGGGCGGATGGGACCAGGTGCTCGAAGCCTGTCGCGCCGTGCCGGTGAACGACTACGGCGATAAGATGACAAACCTGATTCGCAACAACGGCGACCCCCAATATCCCTGGTTGGGCGTACTGATCGGTTCGTCCATCATTGGATTCTGGTATTGGTGTACAGACCAGTATATCGTGCAAAGAGTACTTTCCGGCAAAGACGAGAAACAGGCACGAAGAGGCGCCATCTTCGGAGCCTACCTGAAGCTAACGCCGGTGTTCCTCTTCCTCATCCCCGGAATGATTGCCTTCGCTTTGATGAAAAACGGAGTGGTTGTGAACGGAGAAGTCTTCCACTTCAGCGTAGCCGACGCTGCCTTTCCTACGCTGGTGACACGATTGTTGCCTGCCGGCATCAAAGGACTGGTGGTGTGCGGTATCCTGGCGGCTTTGATGAGTTCGCTCGCCTCGCTGTTTAACTCCTCTTCCATGCTTTTCACCATCGACTTTTACAAACGTTTCAAACCTGCGGCTTCCGAAAAAACCTTGCTGTACGTTGGCCGGATCGCCACGGTGGTGATTGTGATATTCGGCATCCTCTGGATACCTGTGATGAAAAGCGTTGGCTCGGTTCTATACAACTACCTGCAAGACGTACAATCTGTATTATCCCCCGGAATAGCCGCCGCTTTCCTGCTGGGTATTCTCTCAAAGAAGATTACGCCCAAGGGAGGTATGTGGGGCGTGATAGCCGGGTTTGTTATCGGCATTATCCGTTTGAGCGCGAAGGTATTTTACAGTTCGGAAGCCGGTTTGGCGGCGGGCGACAGTTGGTTTAAGTACCTTTTTTACGACGTCAATTGGCTATTCTTCTGCGGAGGTATGTTCCTTACCTGCATCCTCATCATTATCATGGTGAGTTTCTTTACGGCGCCGGCCCATCCCGACCATATCAAAGGACTTACGTTTGGTTCTATCTCTCCCGAACAGAGAGCCATCTCCCGTGCAAGTTGGAACAAATGGGATGTGATTCATTCCGCCATCATCTTAGGCATTACGGTTTTGTTTTATACTTATTTCTGGTAAACTCCATCCCCCGCGTCATGGCGAACGTAGTGAAGCAATCCAGGGGTGGGGGTGTAGACTGGCTTGGGGGACTACGTTCGCAATGACGGATACGCCCCCCCTCCAAACTTAGGCGTTTAAGTGAGCCTCACTTAAGCGTTAGTGTTAGTCTCACTTAAGCGTTAGTGTTAGCCTCACTTAAGCGTTAGTGTTAGCCTCACTTAAAAACAGGGTGAGAGGGAGGGATTAATTAATCTTCTTTGACCCTTATTTCCCCAAAGCTCCCTTAGTAGCCAAAGAGACCCGACACATTCCCCTCCCTTATTCCTCTCCCGTCGATTGAAACCGACGGCAATGTGTGGGAAATTGGGCTAAAGCCCATGAAAGCTTTTGTATTTCTTCTCTCTCCGGATGACGCTGATCCGGCGCTTTTGAGGCGCCCTCCTCCAAAAGGAACAATGAAATACTCCCGCTGATTTTTTTATCCTACCTCTGAAAAAATTATGCGTACCTTTGTCGCAAATAAAAGGAGCATGAAGTTTGAAATAGAATATAATGACATACATTCAAATGCAAGGGCGGGTCTCATTACTACCGGACATGGTGTAATAGAAACGCCTGTTTTTATGCCCGTCGGAACGCAAGGAACGGTCAAAGCCGTACATATAAGAGAATTGAAAGACGATATCCAAGCGCAAATTATATTAGGAAACACCTACCATCTCTATCTGCGCCCCGGAACCACGTTACTGGAAAGGGTAGGAGGTCTGCATAAATTTAACGGATGGGACAGACCGATTCTAACCGATAGCGGAGGCTATCAAGTGTTTTCACTCTCCGAAAACCGCAAACTAAAGGAAGAAGGCGCTGAGTTTCGTTCGCATATCGACGGTTCAAAACATTTTTTTACTCCCGAAAAAGTAGTGGACATCCAACGTTCCATAGGAGCGGATATTATCATGGCTTTTGATGAGTGTTGCCCCGGAGATGCCGATTATGAATACGCCAAAAACTCGCTCCGACTAACCGAACAATGGCTGGACCGTTGTCTGGACAGGATGAACCGTACGGAACCTTTATACGGATATACGCAAAGCCTTTTCCCCATCGTACAAGGATGTGTGTATCCCGATTTACGAAAACGTGCCTCCGAGTATGTGGCAAGTAAACAGGCCGATGGAAATGCTATCGGCGGCTTAGCCGTAGGCGAACCTACGGAGAAAATGTACGAAATGATAGAAGTAACCAATGCCATTCTCCCCATAGACAAGCCCCGTTATCTGATGGGAGTAGGAACACCCGCCAATTTGCTGGAATCCATCGAGCGAGGAGTGGATATGTTTGATTGCATCATGCCCACCCGAAATGGACGTAATGGGCAGTTGTTTACCCGATGCGGCACGATAAATATTCGCAACAGGAAATG
This sequence comes from Tannerellaceae bacterium, assembly GCA_031284375.1. Lineage (GTDB taxonomy): Bacteria > Bacteroidota > Bacteroidia > Bacteroidales > Tannerellaceae > DFXE01. The sequence goes on from JAISZY010000083.1 coordinate 18,296, forward strand.
GAAAGACGATTTTTCGCCTGTTGATACAGACGCATATTCCTTTGTAGACACCTCATATAGCAAGGCTTATTTATATCATTTAATGAAAGCGGACGAAATATTAGCGCTCCAAATTGCGTCGATTCATAATTTAGCTTTCTATCTTTGGCTAATGAAAGAGGCGCGTAAACATATCATTGCCGGCAATTTCACAACGTGGAAAAGAGAAAGCATACGACAATTATCAAATCGTTTATAAAAAATGAAGAAATACGGATTAAAACGAATCGACCGATACATCCTCCGGAAATTTTTAGGAACATATATCTTTGCTATTATCCTAATTATCTCTATTTCGGTAGTATTTGATATTAATGAAAAGATTGACAAATTCCTGAAACCGGAAGTGACGTTAAAAGAGATCGTATTCGACTATTACATGAATTTTATTCCGTACTTCGCTAACTTATTCAGTCCGTTATTTACGTTCATAGCTGTTATCTTTTTCACATCCAAATTAGCCGATAATTCCGAAATTATCGCGATGCTGTCCAACGGAGTAAGTTTTCGTCGTTTAATGCTTCCTTATTGGATTTCGGCCTCTATCATAGCGCTTGCCACCTTCTTGCTCAATGCGTTTATTATTCCTCCGGCCAATGTGTCGCGTATTAATTTCCAGAATAAACACCTTCGCAATCGTGCGGTGGAATACGTACGCAACTTGCAGCTTGAAGTAGAACCCGGCGTTATTGCTTATTTCGACCGTTACGACGACAAATCACGGATGGGATACCATTTTTCTCTGGAGCATTTTGAGGATAAAAAACTCATTTCCCGCTTAACGTCTAATTCCATCAAATATGACACGTTATATAATTGGACAATTATAGACTATATGATTCGAGACTTTGACGGGATGTACGAACACGTCAGTAACGGCAGTCGTAAAGACACTACACTCACGATTGTGCCTTCCGATTTTCTCATATCGGTAGATGATTGTGAAACGATGACCACTCCTCAATTGGCTACTTATATCAACCGGCAAAAGAAACGGGGGATTGGAAATATTCAAATGTTTGAGATTGAGTACCACAAACGTTTTGCAGCTATCATGGCGGCCTTTATTCTAACAAGTATCGGAGCTTCTTTGTCATCGAGAAAAATTAAGGGAGGAATGGGTCTGCACATTGGGATAGGGATAGGTCTTAGTTTTTCATATATTCTGTTCACTACTATAACTTCTACTTTTGCTATCAACGGTTACGTAAGCCCCATGGTTGCCGCCTGGATACCTAATATCTTATATACATTCATTGCTGTTTATTTATATCGGAAAGCGCCAAATTGAGTGAATAGTGAAAAACTTTCACTATTCACTATCACTATTCATCAAAACCTACATTCTACTATTTTCCAATCTACGATCTTCCACAACTCTTTCAGGTGGTCGGCGCGGCGGTTCTGGTAATCTAAATAATAAGCATGTTCCCAGACATCAAATCCTAAAAGCGGAACGAATCCTTTGGTAACAGGATTACCTGCATTTACTTCTTTCGTGATTAACAGTTTCCCGTCTTTATCTTTAGCTAACCAAACCCATCCCGAACCGAAAAGACCAACTCCTGCCGTTTCAAATTCTTTCCGGAAATTTTCGAACGAACCCCAGGCAGCATCGATGGCGGCAGCCAGTCTTCCGGAAGGTTCTCCTCCTCCATTCGGTGAAAATTGCGTGAAATACAGGTTGTGATTCAGAATCTGTCCTGCATTATTAAATATTCCACCTTCCGACTCTTTCACGATGGTTTCAAGGTCGGCATTTTCGAATTTCGTTCCCGGAACAAGATTATTCAGGTTGTTCACATAAGCCTGAAGATGTTTTCCATGATGGAACTCAATGGTTTGTTTACTAATCACCGGCTCTAAAGCATCGGTGGCATACGATAATTTAACTAATTCGAACTTCATAACATTTTCATTTTTATTCGTTACTGTATTATTTATAACACTGAATATTAAACTTAAAAATATTGCTATCATAATTTATAAAATAATTAATGCGTTCTATATTTCCAACAAATATAAGGATATGTTTGTTTTACATTTCCTAAAATAACAGATAATTTTATCTATTGAGATATAGATATTATCAAATTAGTTTCTAATTTTGCTCCCTCTATATATAATACATTATTAATTAGGTAAACATATTTCGTAGATGACAAAGAAAGTTGGGAATTTAGTCCCGAATACCTTTTTTATTACAAAAGGAAGTGGTGAATCCGATTTGGAAAAACATGCCGGTTCTTATCACATGGCGCTTTATGATGCCGGTATATCGGATTTTAATATCATGACGTACTCGTCCGTCATTCCTGCCACGGCGCATCTGGTGACGATGGATGAGATTGATTTGCCTCCATTTGGTTCGGAATTGAAGACAATTATGGCTATGTCTCATGGATATCAGGATGAGTTTGTTTCTGCCGGAGTAGTTTATGCATGGATGTATAAAGACGAAAATTTCGATGACAAAGTAGGAGGATTAGTCTGCGAAGTAAGCGGGCGTTATCGCATCGAAGAATTGGAGTCACGCTTAATTCGCGTAATCAACGACCTTCATCAGAAAACATACGGCAAATATTATCTGGGAGAACTTAACTTTATTACCGAAGGTATTACAATTGAAAAAAGATATGGAACGGCCATAGCCGCTCTATGTTTCCTCGATTTCCTGATGCCGGAACTATGAAAAAAATCATCAATCCGTGGGAAGAGGTAGATGGTTATTTGTGCTTTGCCTGTTCGCCCAACAATCCATCGGGACTGCACATGGAGTTTTACGAAGACGAAGATGACATTGTTTCTTTATGGAAACCAACGAGCTATCAACAGGGATGGCTTAATACCCTGCATGGCGGCATACAATGTACGCTGATGGATGAACTGGCCGCTTGGGTTATTGTGAAAAAACTTCAGACAACAGGTGTCACCTCGAAAATAGAAACAAAATTCATCAAATCCATTTCTACGGCAGAACCCTTTCTCACAATCCGTGGGCGCATAAAGGACAAGAAACGAAATGCCGTTTTTGTTTCCACCGAGATATACAACTCTGCCAACGAATTATGCACACGCGCTGAAGTCGTTTATTTCATTGTATCATCCGAACGCGCCCGCGAATCTTTCTT
>JAISZY010000144.1 GCA_031284375.1 Tannerellaceae bacterium
ATGCCGAGATTTCGTTTCTGAGTAATCTGAAATTCAAAACCACCTTTGGCGCCGACATTATGCAGTGGAGAAGCAAATACTTCTACCCCTCCAATGTACCGGCCAACGGAACGGTTGCCCCGCTGCCGTCTACTTCCAGAAACGGTAATACGGAAAACCGGGAAGTGCTGAACTGGCTGAACGAAAATACGCTCACTTATTTTGCATCCTTCGGAGCGCACGAAGTAGACGCCATAGCCGGTTATACGGTTCAGAAAAACGTGTATAATCAGAGCCAGGTAAGCGCATCCGATTTTCCCGACGATATTATCCGTACCATGAACAACGGGAAGGTAAAAACCGGGACGTCCGATATGAACGAATGGTCGTTGCTGTCCTACCTGGCGCGAGTCAATTATCGTTTCAACAATAGGTATTACCTCACGGCCTCTATTCGTTCGGACGGTTCTTCGCGTTTCGGCAAAAACAATCGTTTCGGGTACTTCCCTTCCGGATCGGTAGCCTGGAGATTATCGGAAGAAAACTTTCTGAAAGAAATAGACTGGCTCAGCGACCTGAAAATACGCGGTAGCTTCGGCCTTACGGGAAATAATAATATCCCCAACTACGGAGCAATCGGTACGATGGAAAACAAAAACTATGTATTCGGCGCCAATACCGGAAACGTGGTAACCGGACTGGCACAGAAAAGTTTTTCAAACAACGACCTGACCTGGGAGAAAACGCAACAGCTTGATTTCGGTCTGGAACTTTCGCTGTTCAAAAGTCGCCTTTCCTTTACTTTCGATGTTTACAATCGGAATACAACCGATTTATTGCTCGAAGTAGACATCCCCACCATCACAGGTTTCTCGAAAGCCTGGCGGAATATCGGTAAAGTAAACAACAAAGGGGTTGAGTTCAGTCTGAATACCATAAATATACAGAACAAAGACTTTCTGTGGAATACCAAACTGAACGTGTCGGCCAACCGGAATAAAGTGAAAGCCTTAGGCCCGTCGGGCGACCCCATCCAGAGCGACGGCGGAGCAGGAACGACACATATCACCATGATAGGAGAAGTGATGGGCAGTTTCTACGGATACAAACAAATTGGCGTATATATGAATCAGGCCGACTTGGATAATAATCCGCACCTGGCGGATTCGCACATCGGCGATGTGAAATATGCCGATATAGACGGTAATGGAACCATCGACGCGAACGACCGCACGATTATAGGAAACAATGAGCCGAAATTCACCTGGGGAATGTCGAACCGGTTCCTGTACAAAAATTTCGACCTCAGCTTTGTATTGCAAGGCGTACACGGACGGGATGTCTTGCATCTGTCCAAACGCTTTTACGAAAATCTGGAAGGAAACCAGAATCAGATGCGAACGACGTTGAGCAGATGGCATTCGCCCGAAAATCCCGGCAACGGATGGATGCCGCGCGCCAATGCGCAAACCACAGGGCAAAACAATGCTATCTCTACACGCTGGATAGAAGACGCTTCTTTTGTGCGGGTCAATAACTTCACCTTAGGATATTCGTTGCCCCAGTCTTTTGCTCAAAAGCTTACGATGCAAAACGCACGTATCTATATATCGGCTCAAAACCCGCTTACGTTTACCGATTATACGGGATATAATCCGGAAACCAGCTTCCGGGAAGACAGCAATTCGCTGGCGCGTGGAGCGGATTACGGCGTCTATCCGCTGAATCGGACGTTTACTTTGGGAGTGAATGTTACATTTTAATGTTTAATCTTCAATTATCGCAATTTATGAAAACAGCATATAAAACAACATTGTTAATAAGTCTTTGCTTCTGCCTGATGTCGTGCGCGAACGATTTCCTGGATCTGAAACCTAAAACGGAACTGGCAGCGGACGAATATTATCAGACTGCCGAACAGTTTGCTTCGGCCCTCAGCGGCGCTTATGCCACATTACAGGAAAACGATCTCTACGGCGATTGGTATATATTCTCCGAAATCCCTTCGGATAATACGCGCAATCAACTATCGGGTTCGGTAACAGACCAGGATGAGTTTGACAAATTCTACATCCGCACCACCAATCCTTATATCGCCAACTTCTGGAATATGAGTTATAAGGGAATCAACCGCATCAATACCATCTTAGGACGTATTGACAATGTGGAGATAAGTCAATCGCTCAGCGACAGATATAAGTTGGAAGCTAAATTCCTGCGGGCTTTATTGTATTTCAACCTGGTTCGCGTATATGGAGATGTTCCCTTGGTATTAAAGGAAATATCCATTAGCGAATCCTACTCGTTTGCCCGCGAATCGAAGGAAAAGATTTACGAGCAGATTATTGCCGATTTGAAAGAAGCCGAAGGCCTGCCTTCTTCCTACGCAAGTGCGGATATTGGCCGGGCTACCTCCGGGGCGGCCAAAGCCTTGCTGGGAAAAGTCTATCTTACGCAAAATAACTATGCGGAGGCAGAAACCAAATTGGCCGAGGTGGTGAACGGCAACTTGTATGCACTGCTGGAAAACACGGCAGGTTCGCTCAATATCGACGGTTATGCGCAGGTCTTCCATCCGGACGGGCACAACAGCAAAGAAGCCGTATTTGAAGTCCAGTTTAAAAAAGGAGGCTTTGGAGAAGGCAGTAATTTTCCCAACAACTATGCGCCCGAAAATTCGGGAACCAACGTGGTAACCGTAGGCTCGACCGGTGGCAACAATGTTCCGGAAATGGATATATACAATGCCTACGAAGAGGGAGATCTTCGCCGGGACTTTTCCATGTCGCTGGGATATAACGACTCCAGAAAGGATGGCGAATGGATAGAATCGCGCTATGTGAAGAAATTCATGGACATTCCGTATCAAAGCGGCGACAACAATAATAACCTCCCCATCATCCGCTATGCCGACGTATTATTAATGTATGCAGAGGCGCTGAATCGGAACGGAAAAACATCCCAGGCATGTAGTTATCTGAATCAGGTACGCCGCCGCGGTTTTGGTTATCAAACTACCGAGGAGGCATCGCCCGTAGATATCCATACGTCCGACCCGAACCAATTCCTCCTCGCCGTAGAACATGAACGCCGGGTGGAACTGTCCTTTGAAGGACATCGCTGGTTCGACCTGATACGTACCAACCGGGCGATAGAAGTTATGACGTCGAAGGGGTTCAAGCTGAACGAATCCAATTTGATTTGCCCCATACCTCAGAAGCAAATAGACGTAAATCCGGAGCTGAAGCAAAATGACTATCAGATTATTCCCAAATAATAAAACAAACCCGCGTAAGGCGGTGCAAAAAAGGCGTGTTCTCGTACTTCTTTGCACCGTCTTACCGCTATTGCTGTTCGTCCGGACGACAGTAGCCGCGCAGAAAGAGGACAAATCATGCCTTCCGTTGGCGTTCCGCACGGAATGACAAATTGGGTTGCACAGACGCAGGCCTCGGAAAAGAAATGCTACCCGCCGTATTATTATTTTCAGAAAACTTTTCAGGGCTTTCGTGCCAGTCGCTGGATGAACGGTTCCTGCACGCAGGATTACGGCAGTGTTACCATCATGCCCCTACAAGGAAAATTGGAAGTAAGTCCGGAAAACAGAGCGTCCGCTTTCAGTCACGAGAACGAAGTGGCTACCCCTTCGTATTATAGCGTAGTATTGGAAGATTATCACATCAAGGCCGAATTGACGGGGCTTTCTGGGGAAAATCCGGGTGAAGAGCGAGGACGAAGAACAAAAGGTAAAGTTCTACACCGCCCTGCACAATGTACATTTCCTCCCTCGCACCTTTAGCGATACAAACGGAGCCTATCCGCAGTTTGACGCCATAAACAAGATAAACCGGATAAGCGACGGTTCGGTTTACTATTGCGACTTTTCCCAATGGGATACCTACCGCGCCGTACATCCGTTGTTCTCCATCCTGAGTCCCAACCGCAACGGAGAGATGGCGCATTCGCTGGTACTGAAAGGACAGCAGGGCGGATGGTTGCCCATCTTTCCGGCATGGAACAATTATACGGCGGCGATGATTGGCGACCATTGTATCGCCATGTTGGGCGATGCCATTGTGAAAGACACGCCGGGCTTCGACTACGAAGAAGCCTATGCCCTGATGCGCAAAAACGCCTTCGAAGTAAATACCGACACCATCGGTTATCGCAACGGGAAAGGACGCCGCGCCCTGGCATCTTATCTGAAATACAACTATATTCCGCTGGAAGATTCCGTTTGGGATGCTTTTCACCGAAGAGAACAAGTGTCGCGCACCCTCGAATATGCTTACGACGACTACGTTCTCTCGCAAGTAGCCGCCAAATTGGGCAAGACAGACGATTATAAGCTGCTAACTCAACGCGCCCAAAACTACCGGAACGTAATCGACCCCGAAACAGGATATGCCAGAGGACTCCTTACCATTACACCTGGTATGTGCCGCACGACGTTGACGGATTGATGGAACACATGGGAGGCAAAAAACGTTTTTCGGATTATCTCGACCGCTTTTTTGAGGAAGGATACTATTGGCACGGCAACGAACCCGGACACCATGTAGCCTATTTGTTTGCCTGCGCCGGCGAACCCTGGAAAACGCAACAATGGATACACCGAATCATCGACCGGGAATATTTCAATACGCCCGACGGCTTGTCCGGAAACGAGGATGCCGGGCAGATGTCGGCATGGTTGGTATTCAGTATGCTGGGCTTTTATCCGGTTTGTCCGGGAATGCCCTGTTACGTAATCGGCAGCCCTTCCTTCCCGGAATCCGTCATCACATTAGACAACGGCAAAGAGTTTATCATCCAAGCCCACGGTTACTCGAAGGAAAACATCTACATACAGTCTGCCACGCTGAACGGGCAGCCGTATGATAAATCCTATATTCTGCATAAAGATATCATGAACGGAGGCGTCCTTTCTTTCGTAATGGGAAATACGCCCAAGATTTCTTCCCACTGATTTCAGACTTGCGTCAAATTACGCAGCCTTGATTGGCCTTCCGTTGAAGCCGTCCAAATGTAACCGAATAAGGGAATAAGGGCAGAGGTTTCGAGGGTGTGTTTCTGTGTGCTACTAAGGGGGCTTTGGGGGGAATAAGGGTTTTATGCACCCCGGCATCCGAACGTAGTGAAGCACGCAGCTCGTCATTGCGAACAAAGTGAAGCAATCCAGCCTCCACGCTATTCTGGATTGCTTCACTTTGTTCGCAATGACGAGCTGCATAAAAACCCTTATTCCCCCCAAAAAGCCCCCGGAGTAGCAGACAGAAACACACCCTCGAAACCTCTGCCCTTATTCCCTTATTCGGTTACATTTGGACGGCTTCAACGGAAGGCCAATCAAGGCTGCGTAATTTGACGCA
>JAISZY010000209.1 GCA_031284375.1 Tannerellaceae bacterium
GAAACCTCTTTCGTTGTCGGAATTTAAAGGTAAAAAGGTATTGGTCGTTAATGTAGCTTCCAAATGTGGACTTACTCCACAGTACAAACAATTGCAGGAGTTATACGATAAATATGGAAAGGAGAACTTTGTTAAGGTTCTGCGGGGCCTTCTCGCAGGCAGCCGGGTTTGTCCTCCTTCTTGAGCGCTGCCTGTTTTAATATCGCGGGTTTATGTGGGGTGTTTTGTTTGGTTTCAAATGTACTGCTTTTTTAATTCTCCGGTGTCCCCGGCTACGATGAGCGAAGGATGAGAAAGCGGCTAAATCTTTTTCACCAATTTTTCCAATGCTTCTTTTTTAATGTTTAATTGGTATTCCATCATCAAATCGTAATCGCATCGTTTGTCGCCCCATTTACTTGTGACCACAAATAATTCAAGAGATACAAGAAAAGAGAATATGCATAGATAAAAGATGAGCGCTTCATTTCTTTCGGTAAGAATATATAGCATGGCGTTTAATTCTTCCAGAAAGCCGGTGCTTTTTGCTATCAATTCTGTTCTTAATGTATCTGCTAAGTTCATTTTTCCTTCGGTATAAGTATCTTTTTGTGCTCTTAATTGTTCCAGAAATTTATTGTTTGTTTCAACAACTGCTATCAGGGGATTTTCTTTGGGGATTGTTTTAATTTCTCTTCTTACCAAAACCCGTTCTGTTGTTCCGTCCGGCTGAGGAACATATTCGTACACATTTGCTCCCTCGGTAGTTGTAATGGTAGGTTTTTTGGATATTTCTTCATTCAGTTTGAGATTGACATTCTCTAACGAGTCTATTTCTTGTTGTAATCTTTCCAATTCTGCATCAATAAGAGCGGCTCGTTGCGGCAATTGTTGTGTTACCTGCTGTTCTACCAGTTCGATTTTCTTTTTTTCAATATCGTTGGCAAATATAATTTGATCCAAAATAACAGATCCCAGTAGCGACATGAGAACGGCAATAAAAACGCGGAAGAGCGTCATTCCAATATTATGTCCCACAGTTAAGATGATTTGCCGTTCTATCTGAATAATGATAAGCACAAAAAGGACGGCCGATATGGCGCATCCCCACCAAGGTAAACCGGCCACATATCTGTCGGCGAAACAATAACCGGTAAATGCCCATAGAATGATTAATATCAATAAGGCCGCCGTGTATTTCTTTAATTGTTGGTGACTCGATTCACTGCAATTGCTCAATATTTTGCTATTCCATCCTGTGAGAAAGCATCCCCATTTTATCCACCAATTCATATTATTGATTTTTAAAAGTTTCGAGAGATAATGCAGCCAATCCTCTGGTAAATCCTTTCTCGTAGGATATTAGTAAGTGGTTTGCATACGAAAGAGTTTCATCCTGAAGTTCATTTTTCATTTTCATTAAGATACCTTTTTGATCTTCCAGCGTATTTTTTTGTGTTTTAAGGTTTTCTACTATATCAAGAAGACCGGCTCTTTCTCTTGTTTCGATATGAAAATTTTTATCGCGTATTAATTCTTCATATTTTGAAATTGTTCTGTTGAGGAGTATTTCAAATTTACTTTTTATACTTTTCATACTCTTTTCTTTATATGAGTTGTCCGGGCATCCGAGCGCATCATTATAACCCATATTATCATAATCCGCTTCGAGATACGAATAGACAATGTCGATAGGTTTCCCTGTTCCATACCGGATTGTAATGATATTTTTTTCAGACGGTTCGGTATTGTCTATAAAGTCCTTCTCTCTTATTTCCGGAAGCTCAGAAGCATTGTTCTTGCTGTTTTTAAAGAAATTAAATAGTTTCATATGTAAGTAATTTTTATAATTAAATATATTTTGTTGGTACATTAAATTTACTATGCCCTTTGCTATGGCAGGAATCGCACAGGGTGATAAGATACTTATTATCATAATCCCATGGGTCGGACAATCTTTGCAGTTTCTTTATATAGTGATATTGTTTGTGGTGAACTACCAATTTCTCACTACTTCCGCAAATGGTACAACATCTGTTGTCTCGTTCTAATATAATGGTTCGTTTTTCCAACCATCTTTTGTCAAATAGTTTTTCCAGGTAATCATGTTGAAATGTTTGCTCCATAATATAATTAAGTTATTGTGTATATAATCATTCTCTATCTTCCCGACAAGCATTGTTTGGCACAGCCGTTGGATACTATTTTTACAGTTCCTTTCCATACGCCTTGGCCGTCGGTTGCTGTGTAATTGTATACGCCGGCATTCAGGTATGGCAAAGTTCAGATTCGATAAAAATCTTTCAGGCCGTTGCTGAATTTTTGTGACAAAGATAAACTTTATTCACATACATAAGGTTGGTAGATACATTTAAGCAGCAATAATGCTATCAGGCCGGATGTTCATTCATATTCCCAGTCTGAAGAAGTTTCCATTTCTTCTTGCACTTCAAGCGGAAAGGAGGGGAAAAAGTCGATGCCTGTCATTTGTTCCACACGATCAATAGACACAGCCATTGAGCGGATGGATGTTTTGACGTAGTTTTTGTTTTCAAACAGGAAACCAATTCCTTTCGGCTTATCGCCGGAGGGAATACAGATTACTTTATAAAAAGCATTCGGAATGCCAACATGATGAATACCCAATTGTTTGAGGCTATCTTCTATCACCGGGCCGGTTACGATCAGCAATGCGCCGTGCCGGGCGGCCCATTTACGGCATTGATTTTCCAACACATTCCATATTCCGGTGTTTAGTCCTTTGTTTTGTGGGCATATATTGGTGAAATAAAAGGATTCCCGCATCGCATTGACCGACCATTTCATATCCCCGGCCGGAGCTAAATGTCCTTTATCGTAACCGCTTTGCTTGTAGTCTTCGTTCGTGGCCGTTTCGTTTTGGGCTACCGTAGGGTCGGGGATAAAGTTGTCCGACCGCTTCACTTGCTTACTGTTTGCTTCTTCTGCCGTAAGTTCGTAAGCCACCCAGTTTGCTATTTTATAATCCGAATTATAAGAAACCGTATATCCTTCGTGATATATGATTTGTTCTTTTCTATCTGTCTGCAATGTTGGAATCTCTCCCTTTTCTATGGTGATTTCTCTTGTTCCTTCCGTTTGGGGAACGTTCTTTACAGGATAAAAAAGGTAATTGTGCACGAACAGGAAGCCGGCGCAAACCATCATAGCTATGAAACCAATCGAGACCTGTCCTTTTGTTTTTTTCTTTGCCATTGTGTGATATCTGTCTTTGATTACAAAAATAAATAAAAAATCTTTCGTACAACTACAAACAAGATAAGGAGTAAAGATGCAAACAATAATCCGGTATACCGTTTCTCTTTATAATAAACGAATAAAAGGAAAAGCGCTCCATAGCACAGAATCATCGTGGTAAAATCGAACCGGAAAGATAACGTGTTTCCCTGAATACGACTGAAGGTATCGACAATCCACATCATACTATGCGTCAGTGTTTCCACCACAGATTGCAATATAATACATCCCGGAAAGCCGGCAGGGAGCCATATCCACAGAAGGGCAACAGGTATTAATAATGTGGCAATCAACGTGAGTGGAAGGTTGGTGAGCAGGAATACCGTAGAGAATTGTCCAAAATAATAGAGACATAAAAGCGTCACGCCGGTTTGTGCCGCCAATGTAAGGGTTATCCATTCCCAGGGTGTTTTCAAGATAGGATTTTTCGCCTGTATCAGTCGGCTTAAACGAGGTTGCAAATACAATATAAAACCCACGGCGATGTAGCTCAACTGGAATCCGATATCATACAAGTAGAATGGATTGCAGACCAACATACAGAAGGCCGATGCGGCCAATACATTGTACCCATCCGTTGTACGGTTGAGTTGTTTGCCGGTTAGATGAAGTGTCAGCATAACGGCAGCTCGAATGGAAGCGGAAGCCAATCCGCTGATTATTGTAAATGTCCACAGTAAGAGTAGCGTAAGCAGGTAGCGTATCCATCGACCAGCGCTATTTCCTGAAAGAAAAGATAATATCCTCAAAAGAAATCCACAAACAATCGCCACATGAAAACCGCTTACCGATAAAATGTGAGCAACGCCGGTAATAGAAAATTGCTGCCGAACTTCTTTTGACATAGAGCTTCTGTCTCCAAACGTAATGGTGGCCAAAACGGAACGTTCCGTTTCCGTCAGCCTTAGCGTGTGGAACGAAGAAGTCAATTTCAATTGGGCATGCTTGGCCCATTCTTCTAAGGGGAAGGGATAAGCGATACGCTTCTCGTGATAGGCTGTCAGTTGAATCGATAAAAACAGAAGCATACAAATAAATACACTTCCCCATACCCAACGGGCGTTGTACGTCAGTTCCGGCTTTTGCTTCCCAAACAGGCGAAACGGAAAGAACAAATGCAAGACAGGGATACATAATAATCCGAACGAAAGGATGCGGAAAGAGGCCATTGTTTGTAATAGAATCCCAATTATCCATATAAGGAGAGGTCTGACAAAAGGTCTCCTTCGTATTTCTTTAATCATGTAGTTAAGGTCTGAGGTATGGTTGCTGTACGGTGTATGTTACAAGGCTTTCAATTCTTTTATCGTTTGCAGGGGGTTTGGCGATTTGAACACAAAATTACCGGCAACCAACACATCGGCTCCGGCAGTAAGCAAGCGTTTCGCGGTTTCCATATTGACTCCGCCATCTACTTCTATCAACGTATTCAGTCCTTTACGGGTGATCATATCTTTCAGACGGGCTGTTTTTTCTACCGAATGTTCAATAAAACGCTGTCCGCCGAATCCGGGATTTACCGACATCAACAACACCATATCTACCTCTTGGATGATATCTTCGAGTAAACTAATCGGGGTATGAGGGTTCAACGTCACACCGGCCTTCATGCCTGTTTCTTTAATAGCAGAAATTGTACGGTGCAAATGGGCGGAGGCTTCATAATGCACATTCATCAGGTAAGCGCCGAGTTCAGCTACTTCGCGAATGAATTTTTGAGGTTCCACTACCATCAGATGGACATCCATTGGTTTTTTCAGTATCGGCCTGATGGCGTCCAATATGGGGAATCCAAAAGAGATATTTGGGACGAAAACCCCATCCATAATATCAAGATGCAACCAATCCGCCTCACTATTATTTACTCTTTCTATTTCCTGTTGCAGATGCAGGAAATCGGCTGCCAGCAAAGAGGGCGCTATCTTATGTTTCGTATTCATAGCCATGGAGGGCAAAGGTATATAAAAAAGAAAGAGAATACATATTTCAATATTCCCTTTCTTATTTTCTTAGTTCAGTATAAACCCACATAGATTTTTCTCTATGAGAGATTCTGCGTGATAAACCCGGGCGAACTGCATCAGAAAACTCAACGTTTGTTTGCGTGGCATAATTGGCTTATCGTTGTTGTTTTCCTTTTCTATAATTTTACCTCGGCATCGTGTAGAAAAATTTTTCATAGGCAGACATTTTATTATTTGATAATAAAACGTTACCTCCATCTTTCTATTGTGTGGATAAAAATATTTTCAAGGGAATTTACGTCAGCGATAATTCCATTTGATTTTCTGCAACCATCCGCCGCATATTCAAAATAGCATAGCGCATTCTCCCCAGTGCGGTGTTGATACTTACCCCTGTGATATCTGCGATTTCTTTGAAACTCAAATCCTGGTAGTAACGCATTTCTAATACTTCACGTTGGTTTTCGGGGAGGTATTGCACTAATCTTTTTATATCCGCGAGTACCTGATGATATACCAAACGGTCTTCAATGGTTCCGTCGCACAATTTAATGTTATTAAACAAATCTACCTCCACCTCGTCATTGGAAACGGTATTTTCACTGCGTTCCTGGCGGAAATAGTCAATAATCAAATTATGGGCAATACGAGTAATCCAAGCCTTGAACTTGCCATTCTCGGTATAACGCCCTTGCTTAATGGTCATAATCGCTTTTACGAAAGTTTCTTGAAAGATGTCTTCCGTCAGATCCTTGTTACGTACGATAAAATAGATATAGGAATAAATACAACTTTTATAACGATTCAATAATACATCGAAAGCTGCATTTTTACCTTCAGCATAAAGAACAACCAACTCTTCGTCTGGCATCGTTTTTAATAAGTTCATTACTTTCTGTTTTAAAAATTGCTTCGAGTAATGATATGCTATAGGCTAATAGATTTAGATGTTATACAATAATTTTTCCGGACACAAAATAAATAAAAGAAATTCATACTGACAATTTTTAGTAGTTTAATTCAACAAAAATGTCCCTTATTTGTGGATTCTCTGTACAAACGAGGGACATTCTTGTACAAACAGTTTTTAAAATTTATATCCTAATGTGAGCGCTACATGTGTAGTGTTCGTTTTTAACACAGTGGGTGTTGAATTTATAATCAACTCATTGTCGGCATATATCTTAGAGAAGCCATACAAATTTTCCTTCTGTGCTTTTAATACGCAGGCTATATCCATATAAAAATTTGAAGTGAAACGATAGCCAAGTCCTACGGTATAATTCGTTATACTTTCTTCTGTGGTATAATGAGGGATAGTACCTACCGTGTATACTTCAGACGTTGCGTTTTTCAGAACATTGTTCATCGGATTGCCTATCCAGGCTGCTCCTGCCCGTACGGCAAATCGAGGAGTTACTTTTACTTCCCCTCCTACACGCAAGGCGCCGACGGAGGCAAAATTTGTATTTACCTCGTTGTTTGTTACCTGGTCTTCGATGCCTTCCCAATCATACATTTTCATATTCTTATAATTGGTTAGTTCGTAATCAACGCTTAGCAAGGCTGTTCTCCCAATAATAGCCGCTACGCTGAATAACCATTTGTCCGGCGAACGGTATTGATACTCGGTAATTCCTTCCGGTGTACGTATATCTATTCTTGGTTCGTCCCAATAGTTCGTAACGCTATTGGCCGTGGCCTGATACCGATCGGTCATTTCGTACCAAGTAGGCGAGTTATAAGCGACACCTACTCTTAAAAAATTTACAGGGCGAAGAATGGCTCCTACATTCAGTGCATAACCCGAACCTTCCGTTCTCAACCAGTTTTCCAGATTCAGATAATTATTATTGGCGAAATCTTCGGCAAAATAGGAGTTATAGTGATAACTGATATTCGTAATAGCAACGTTGGCGCCTACTAAAGCAATGTCCGAAATATTCAATCCGAAAGCAATATTGTACTGATCGATAGCCCCTCTTTCCCTTACGTTCAATTCTCTGCCGGAAAGCTGGAATGGGTGCATTGTCCCGTTTACATTTTCTCCAAAAGCGCTGATGTAACGGTTTCCTACATCCATAGCGTCAATAAAAACGGCATCATATCCCAGAACACTTAGCCAATCATTGCCGTTTGGGGATGCGTACGGGTCGTATCCGTTACTGTAAGACAGATCGTCTTTATGTACCCCTTTGGCGTTTGCGCGTTCGGCGATATAGTCCGAAAGCGAATAGTCCTTGTCTCCCATGCTCAACATGGTATAGTTTCGGTGATAATCTTTCAGCCGGTTGTATGAAAAGCCTACATTCCATCCCAAGATACCGGCATCGTTGGAGGAGGGGAAATAACCTACATACGCGATATTGTCGAAATTAAATCGGTTGCTACTTCCTGTTGCGGTAGGTTGGTTCGTACTCGTAGAAATGACTTTATGACTCAATGTGGTCACAATCTCGGAACTGCGGTAAACGGCCAAACCGGCTGGATTGGCGCTCATAACGGAAATATCTCCTCCCAAGGCTCCGAATGCGCCACCCATTCCCAAGTACCGCGCCGTACCGCCCAAGTCGGTCTGGGAGTATTTATAGGCATCCAACTGTCCTTGCGAAAAAACGGCGCTGCTAATAAATACCAGCGCCGATATAATTATACTGATTTTTTTCATCTTCTATCTGCTCTTTTTCAACAATATTTTGTATTCTCTGATGATTTTTTATCTGCCGCGACCTCCACCGCCGGAACGGCTGCTACTGCCTCCACCTCCGGAAGACCTGCTACCGCCTCCACCGCTCGTCGAACCGCTACTATAAGAACTGCTGCGGGAAGAGGATGATGTAGAGGGTGTATAGCTTGGTGTGCTGCTGCGGGAAGAGGAAGAGGACGAGGAGGAGGAACGCCCTTGCGAGTAACTGCTACTTGAACGCCCTGAACTGGAGTTGGAAGGAGTTGCAGTCTGTGTACGCGACGATGAGCTACTACTTGTAGAAGGAGCAATGCGTGTACGTCCGGTTGTTGCAGACGATGTTCCCGACGAAGATACGGAAGGAGAACGACGACTGCCGGTTGTTCCCTCAGTGTATCGTGGAGAAGAAGAACTTCGTCCGTTGCTTACGGAAGAGGAACTCGAATTGGAAGAATTTCTGCTTGTGGTATTACCCTTCAGGGAAGACGAACGACCGGATGATGAGTAACGGCTAACACTTCCCGACGAAACCCGGTTGTTGTTGCTGTACGAACTTGAACTCCTTCCGCCGGCATACGAGCGCCTTGATGAACGGTCGGAATAATATCCCGAATGGCCGTAAGAGTAGTAATGGTGGTGGGGGTATCCATAATATCCTCCATAATATCCCCCATAGTAACCTCCATAATATCCCCAGGATGGGCCCCAAGAATAGAACCAAGGGTCGTAAAAACCGGAGTAAATACCACCCCAACCCCAGTTCCATCCTCCATACGGACCATACCGGGAAGAATAATGCCAAGGGCGATAAGACCATGAGTCATACCAGCCGGCATACGGGCCCCATCCCCAACTGTTACCTACATTGATATTAAAACTTACATTAGAACCGGCGTCGGAATAGTCCGTATTGTAATCGTAAGCGTAATATCCGTCGCTCAGGTATAAATCTACCTGATCGGCTCCGGCTATGGTTATTTTACTGGGCGAATGATAGCGGATGATTCTCTCGGTATATTCCGTGTCTGAAGTACGTTGATCTTTTTGATACCAAACCGTGTCTTGTACTTCTTCATTATCGTAATAAAAGTCTTCGGATGCGGTGTATCGACGATTGTATTCATCTACGTCCCGGCTATTATTGCTATTGTACGACGAAGAGGCGGAAGCAGACGGTGCATAAGCAACGGCGCTTGTTTCTTTTGCTGCCGATATGTTTTTCTTCTCTGCCGGCATGCTTTGTTTGGCCTTGCTCGAAGAGAAATAAACATCATCAAAAAATTCTTCCTGGGCCGTAATGCCGAAGGCTATGCCGAGCATCATGATTGCGGATGTAATTTTCGTAATTTTCATTTTCATATCTCCTTATTTCTTATTAGTTTTTAATCTTTACCTGTTTTCTATTAGTAGACTTTTTTAGCATATTATAGTTTAAACTATCTCACGTATTTTATACGTATTCACAAATATAGGCAAAAGATGTAGAACATCTGTATAAATATATAATCTTTAACTTAGATGATGCGATAGGGTGTACAAATGCTGCATCCGGCAGATGGGTTTAATTTTTATTGCCTGTTTTATTTAATAAAATGTAGCCGGAAACGCCGCCGAGAATCGAGGCCGAGAAAATACCGATTTTCGCTTGCAGAATATACTCCGGATCGGTAAATGCCAGCGAGGTAATGAACAACGACATGGTGAAACCAATGGATGCAAGTAACCCCATACCCAGCAGATGCTTATAGTTCATCCCCTCCGGAAAGGGAGCCAGTTTCAGCTTTACCAGCAACAGGGTTGTGCCCACTACGCCGATTGTTTTCCCGATAAACAATCCCAAGGCGACGCCTATGGCCACACTGCCTAACAACTGACTTACGTCCAAGTGCATGGAAACACCGGCATTGGCAAGAGCAAATATCGGCACAATAATAAAGGTGGCAAACGGATGCAGGGCGTGTTCCAAACGTTGCAGAGGAGGAATGGCCATATTGGTGCCTTTTTTTACTTCTGCCAGCGTATCCAACTGGTTTTCGGAAAGGGTGGACTTATGTTTCTTCTCCACATCGGTTGTTTTCAGGTGTATCAGATACTCTTGGATTTTGGCGATATAATCGTGTTTCCCTATCCTTACATCTGCCGGTATGGTGAAGGCTGTAAGTACCGAAGCAATCGTGGCATGAACGCCGGACAATAAAAACGCCATCCATACGCCTAATATGCCTAAAATGGCATAGAATAAAAGGTTTCGTATCCCTAATTTATTTCCAATGAACATGGTGGATATAAAACCAAACCCGATGAGCAGGTTGGAGATGGATATTTCCGAGGTATAGAAAAAGGCGATAACCAGTACGGCGCCAAGGTCGTCTACAATGGCCAGAGCGGTGAGGAATACTTTCAGCGAAAGAGGTACTTTTTTTCCTAATAGATATAAAACGCCCAACGCAAAGGCAATGTCGGTAGCCATCGGTATACCCCAACCTTTGTGTACGTCGCCTGCCGGATTCAGCGATAAGTAAATGAGGGCCGGCACAATCATCCCGCCTAAGGCGGCCGCGATGGGTAATAAGGCTTTCCGGGGACTCGACAATTCTCCTCCCGATATTTCTCTCTTCAATTCAAGTCCTACCACAAAAAAGAAACCGGCCATCAAGCCGTCGTTAATCCAATGGTAGATGCTGAACTCCAAATACGTCTTCCCGTCGAACCGGAAACCAAACTTGTGTTCAAAGAAATGGAAATACTCTTCCGACCAAGGCGAATTGGCCAGAACTAAAGCGATGAGAACGCATATCCCCAAAACAATACCACTCGATTTTTCTTGTTGGATGAATGTTTGCACCGGATAAACGAATTTGTCTATCGGATAAGTTTTCTTTTTTTCCATAGATTATCTTCTTTCTTTTTTATTTGAAGTACAAAAATAATCATTTTATTGTTTAGTGATGGATTAAATTTCGGAGGCATGTTCGCTATGCAACCGCCGGGCTATCCGCGCCGCTCATTCCCGGGAACGCGTCACTCATTCCCGGGAACGCGTCACTCATTCCCGGGAACGCGTCACTCATTCCCGGGAACGCGTCACTCATTCCCGG
>JAISZY010000096.1 GCA_031284375.1 Tannerellaceae bacterium
TATCAGCAGGAGAGCCTGAGCAAACGCTATACGCTGGCTCGCCGCATAGATCCGCCAAAAAACGAACTGCATCAGGTGAGCGCCGGCACAGGCAATATCGAAGGCGAAGGGAACAAATACGAATGGCGCATGCTCTCGTACTTCGGGCGTGTAAACTATGCGCTGATGAGCAAGTATCTGTTTGAAGTGAACCTGCGTGCAGATGCTTCTTCACGTTTTGCCAAAGAAAATCGCTGGGGATACTTTCCCTCCCTCTCCGCCGGCTGGCGTTTGAGCGAAGAATCGTTCATCAAAAATCTAAACATCTTCGACAACCTGAAACTGCGTGCTTCATGGGGACAACTGGGAAATCAGAATACCGGAAGCCGGAACAATTCCGACTATTTCCCCTACCTGACAATTGTGACGCAAGACAATAGCCGGAGTTACAACTATGCCAATACATTCGCACCCGGTGCCGCCGTGACCGGACTATCCGACTACAACCTGACGTGGGAAACCACCACAACTACCGACATCGGACTGGATGCAGGCTTTTTGAACAATCGGCTGAACATCGAAGCCGACTACTTCTACAAACTGACATCCGACATTCTGGTAGCGCTCCCGCTTCCGCAAACAATGGGAGGCCTGACGCCACCGACCGAAAACATCGGAGAAGTAGAAAACAAAGGTTTCGAACTGAACGCCATCTGGCAAGACCGTATCCCGTCGGAAAACCTTTCTTACCGGATAGGAGCCAACATAACGAGGGTAAACAACAAAGTGACCAAATTCCAAGGCGGAAAATCACCCGACCAGTTATGGCTGATACGTGAAGGTTATTCGTTCAATTCCATCTACGGCTACATTTGCGAAGGCGTATACCAGAGCAACGAAGAAGGCTCACAGCATTTGTTCGCCAACAGCTATAAACCGGTGGCCGGAGATCTGAAATACAAAGACGTAAACAGCGACGGCAAAATAGATAACGCCGACATGACCGTGTTGGGTAACAGTATTCCCAAATATACTTACGGTCTGAACGGTTCGGTCAAATGGAAAAATTTCGACTTGAATTTCGCCTTTTCCGGTTCGGCCGGATACACGGCATACTTCAACAATGCATGGTCGCAACCGCTGGCAGTATCCGGAGGCCCCATCTTCAAAAGATGGTACGATCGATGGACACCCGAAAACCCAAGCGCTACCATACCACGAATCACCATCAACAACGCATGGCTACGCGACTACGCCAGTTCATTCTGGACGGCCGACATGTGGTGGCTGAAACTGAAAAACATCCAACTGGGATACGCCGTGCCAAAAACGATTGCCAACAAATTGGCCTTGCAGCAACTATATGCGTACATCAATGTAGCCGAAGTGTTTACATGGGTAACAAAAGATTATGAAGGATTTGATCCCGAAAGAGACACCATGGGCAACGGATACTATCAATATCCCGTACCTCGCGTATTTTCTTTTGGATTGAATGTAACGTTCTGATTGTTTAATATTAAATATAAATGCGATATGAAAAAAATATTGACAGGTATTTATGCCGCCATCATATTACTGAGTTTTAATGCATGCGAAAGTTATTTGGACGTAACGCCCGACGATCAGATAACCGACGCTATATTCTGGCAAACGCCCGAAGACGCTACATTGGCGATCAACGGTTGCTACGCTTCTTTACGCTCGTATTTCCTCTATGGCTATGGCCCCGGTATCGACGCCTGCACACCCAATGCCTACCAATGGGCCAACTGGGAAACCCGCATGGCGCAAATCGGAAACGGAACTATTACGCCGAATATGACCCTCTTCGTTCCCAACCGCTGGAGAGATTGCTATCAATTGGTTTACCGTACCAATTATCTTTTCGAAAACATCGACAAGATTCCCGGTTTCGATAACGCCGAGAAGGAACGGATTATCGGCGAGGCCTATTTCCTGCGTGGCGTAGCCTACGACCTCCTGACCCGTACCTATGGCGGTGTGCCCATCGTAACAAAGACGCTCGCCCCCGCCGAGTCGAAAGAACTTACGCGCAACACGGTGGAAGAATCGTGGGAACAGGTACACAAAGATTTCGATGAAGCTGTCAAACGACTCCCAAAAGACGGGAAAGCCGGACAAGCCACCCTTGGGGCGGCCTACGGAATGAAAATGAAGGCCTATCTCTACACCTCGCACTGGGACAAGGTGCTGGAATATTGCGATAAGATTGACGGACTGAACAAATACAGCCTCTACCCGTCGTACTACGGCCTCTTCCAGCCCGAAAACGAAGGAAACGCCGAAACACTGTTTGCCGTTAGTTTCATGGGTGGCCCCAACAGCCAGGGGAGTTGTTTCGACCGCTATTTCCAGCCGCAAAACCTAAAATACGGCATGGACGGATCCAACTCCACAGCGCCCACACAACTGCTGGTAGATGAATACGAAACAATTGATGGTTCGCCCGTCGACCCGGAAAATCCGTACGCAAACCGAGATCCGCGTCTGGACTTTACCGTTCTGCGTCCGGGAGCAAGTTTCCAGGGACAACTCTATCCGGACGAAATCAAGAATCATACCGGACAGCAAGTGGGCTTCGGAATCCGTAAATATACGATTGAAACACGACAGGTGGTGGAATATCAATCCGATCTCGACTTTATGGTTGTCCGTTACGGCGACGTTTTGCTTTGCCGCGCAGAAGCGCTCATCGAAACCAATCAGAATGTAGACGAGGCCATCGACATCATCAACCGCATTCGTACCGGACGTGACGACGTAAAAATCAAGCCCATTGCAAAAGGACTAAACCAAGGGGAAGCGCGCAAAATACTGAGGCATGAACGCCGCATCGAATTCGCATTAGAAGGACAGTTTTGGGATGACATCAAACGATGGAACGCCGGACCGGAATACTATCCCTGCGATGTTATTGGCGCTCTGGGACAAAAGATTGAAACGAAATTCGCCAACGGCTACGACCTCCAGCGCGACAATCTGGTACCCATTTATAGCAGCGAAATATCCATCAATCCGAATCTGAAACAGAATTCGGGTTATTAAGCAAATATCTTATCGGGAGTTGGAGGGGCGTCGTTTGGTTACCTCCCCATCTCCCGATTTTTAGTTTATTTTGCACAATGATTCTCAGATGATACACTGTATTACTAATTTAAAGAATATTGAAAAATGAAACTCACACGTCGTTCATTTCTTGCTGCCGGTGTTGCCGGAGCAGCGAGCGCCGGTCTGCCTGGGTTTGTAAAAGCCGCCGCAGATCCAAATCCATCCCCCACATCCCCCACAACCCCGGCTGCCACGGCCGGCACGGTAAAAGGGCGCCCCAAACTTTGTATTTCTACATATAGTCTGCAAAGTTTCCGCAAAGACCCTGAGGGTATTGAAAAGAGCATCCTAACGGCGGCCGATTTTGGTATCGACGCCGTAGACATTCTTCATCGCAGTATGCCGAGCGAAGACAATGCCTACTGCCAAAAGCTGAAACAAACTGCGTACAGAAACGGTATTGAATTGGCCTGTTTGTCCATTCACCAGGATTTTGTTGACCCTCACCCCGAATATCGTCAGCGCATGGTGGAACATACCATCCGCTGTTTGGAACTGGCATACAATATGGGTATTCCGGCCATCCGCCTTAATTCCGGCACTTGGGGAACAACCGGATCGTTCGACAATCTGATGAAAGCAAGAGGCATCGAGCCGGTTATCGAAGGTTACACGGAGGATGATGGCTTTGGTTGGGTGCAAGACTGTATTTATAAATGTATCCCAACGGCCGAAAAATGTGGTGTCGTCATGGCTTTGGAAAACCATTGGGGAATTGCCGGTACGCCCGAAGGAATGATTCGTATCAAGAACAGCGTTAGCTCCGACTGGCTCAAGTTTTTGCTTGATACCGGAAACTTCCTGGAAAATCCATACGGCAAGATAGAAAAGGTATTACCCGATTGCATCTTTGTTTCCTGTAAAACCTACCAAGGCGGCGGTACCTGGTATTCGCTGGACTTGGACTACGATCGTATCTTCAAAATATTCTACGACAATAATTACCGGGGATACGTCACGCTCGAATTTGAAGGCAAAGCCGATCCGATTCAAGCCTCTATCGAAAGTTTGAACCTCTTTAAGAAGTGCATTGACAAATACTATAAAGATTATCCGGTAAAATAATGAATATGAAAAAGATTATATCCCTTTTGCTTATCGGCCTGTTGGTCGTATCATTTGGCAGTGAAGCGGCTGCACAGGCAAAGAAATATCGTATCGGTATAGCCGGTATTCAGATAGAGAACAGTGTTTTTATGCCCAACCGGCAACCGATTGTTGGCTCTCCGCTTAATTTGCCGGATTACCTGAGTCCGGATTCCGCCATGGGGCAAGCCGCAACATGGCTGCCTTCTCTTATGGGACGCGGCAGCGGTCGTGGACCTGTTACCCGCGAATCGTACGAAACTTTTGTTAACCGGGCGCTCGAAATAATCGAGAAGAACAAACCTTACGATGCTTTTTGGTTTTTCAATCATGGAGCATGTAGCGTGGATGGCGTAGACGACCCGGAAGGTATATTTATGGAGAAAGTCCGCGGCATTATTGGACACGATGTACTTGTTTCCACAACGATGGACCTTCACGGGAATGTTTCCGATCGTGTAGCTCTTTACTCCGACATCATCACCACTTTCCGCAAAGCTCCGCACGACGACAGTCGCGAATCGCATCGCCGAGGTGTGGTTAATCTGCTCGATCGTCTTACCTCCGGCAAGGGACGTCCGGCTTATAAGGCTTGGGTTGCCGTTCCCGTATTAGTTTCCGGAGAATGGTCGAGTACCCGCGCCGAACCGGCCAAATCGCTTTATGCGATGGTGCCCGAAGTAGAAGCAATGCCCGGCGTGCTGGATGCAGGCATCTGGATTGGTTATGTATGGGGAGACGACCGGCGCAACCAAGGCGTTGTGATGGTGGTAGGCGACGATAAGGAACAAGTAGGAGCCGGTGCAAAAAAACTTGCTCAAAAATTCTGGGATGTTCGCAACCAATTCACGCTCGAAGCGCCCGGATATACGCTGGAAGAATGTCTGGATTTGGCCGTAGCCAGTAAGAAAAAACCTTTCTTCATCAGCGATATGGGCGATAATCCCGGCGGTGGCGGCTCGGGCGAGGTAACATGGACATTAGCCCGGCTGCTAAAACGTCCGGAGTTTGGTACGCCAAAGGGAAAGAGCGTGCTTTATTGCTCTATTCCGGGAAGCGAAATGGTGGAAGCAGCCCGGAAAGCAGGGGTTGGCGGCCATGCAGAGGGGTATGTGGGCGCTATGACGGACAATTCCTACGAACCTCCGGTTTGGTTATCGGGTACGGTTGTGTACGTTAGTCCTGCTCCGGAACAAAGAACGTCCGAAGGCCAATTTTCGCGAGGCAGATACACCAACATTGCCATTATCAAAACAGGTAGCATTTACGTAGTGGTGGGAACTTCTTCTCCTACGCCTTATCTGGAAGGTAGCGGAATAGATCCGAGCAAAATGGATATTGTGATGGTGAAGCAAGGCTATTTGGTAAACCAATGGTACAATATGAAAGCAGATTGGGTGATGGCCTTCACTCGAGGTAGCGTAGACCAGGATTTCAAGAGCCTTCCCTACAAGCATATTATCCGGCCTATGTTCCCGATTGATGCCGATTGGATGCCGGAGCCGGAACTAAACGTGATATTTGTTCCTTCCGCAAAACATAAATACGGAAGATAATTAATCCCCCGCACTTGTTGCATTTTTAAGAAGCTGTGATAAAAGCAGGTTTTCCTGCGTTTATCACAGCTTCATCCATTGTGTTATCCTTTAAAATTGTTGAAATACGATATATCTGCTCAGCGGGATAGATTCAACATAGAATAATTATTCTATTTTTGTGGAATATTTATCAAACAAGCTCTTTTTTCTTATTAATTACTAACAAACACTGCTTAGAAAAATGAAAACATTACGAAAACACCTTGTTTTTCTTGTTCTGATGATTGGGGGAATAAGTTATTCTTTCTCCCAACAGGTTTCGGAAGATGCCCGGTACATTCGCGAGAATTTCACGAAGTTGGAAAGGCTTATTCCCATGCGCGACGGTAAAAAACTGTTTACCTCTATCTACGTTCCTAACGATAAAAGTAAGAAATATCCCGTCTTACTTAGCCGGACACCCTATTCGGTGGCTCCTTACGGAGAGGATAAATACAAAACTTCGCTGGGCCCTTCGGCGCTGTTTATACGGGAAGGTTATATTTTCGTATATCAGGATGTGCGGGGACGATGGATGTCCGAGGGCGACTTTGTGGATGTACGTCCTTATATTAAAAACAAAAAAGGGAAGGAGATAGACGAAACCAGCGATACGTACGATACCATTGATTGGCTGATAAAAAATATCGCCGATAATAACGGAAAGGTGGGTATCTACGGCATATCCTATCCCGGCTTTTATTCTACGGCAAGCATCCCCGACAGTCATCCCGCCCTGAAAGCCGTGTCGCCTCAAGCGCCGGTGACCGACTGGTATATCGGCGATGATATCTTTCACAACGGCGCTTTTTTCCTGGGAATGTTTACGTTCTTCTCCAACTTCGGACAGCCTCGTCCCGAACCCACCACCCAAGGCCCGCCCCGGATAGATTTCGGCTCGCAAGACGCCTACAACTTCTTTTTGCAGGCCGGTACGTTGGAAGCGCTCAACGAGAAATACTTTAAGGGACAAATCCGGGCATGGAACGACTTTACGCAACACGACTCATACGATGAGTTTTGGCAAAGCCGTACCTATCTGCCGCATCTGAAGAATGTGAAACCGGCCGTGATGACCGTGGGAGGATGGTTCGACGCCGAAGATTTATATGGCCCTCTGAAAACATACGCGGCCATTCGCGATAACAATCCGCAAGCAGACAATCGCTTGGTGATGGGTCCCTGGCCGCACGGAGGATGGGCGCGCAGCAGCGGAGAATCGCTGGGGCATGTGCATTTCGGCGAAAATACGTCGGAATACTATCGCGAAAAGATAGAACTCCCCTTCTTCAATTATTACCTGAAAGGCGGAACGGAGCGTCCAAACATTCCCGAAGTCTCCGTCTACGAAACAGGCTCCAACCGCTGGCGGGCGTACGATACCTGGCCGCCGCCTCAGGCGCGGGATACTACGCTCTACTTTGCCCCGGATGGGAATCTGTCCTTCCGCACGGCCGACGAGCGAGGCCGTTTTGACGAATACGTAAGCGACCCCCAGAAACCGGTTCCCTATACTTCCGAAACACGTTTTTCTACCGTCAGAGAGTATATGATAGAAGACCAGCGTTTCGCGGCTTCGCGTCCGGACGTGTTGGTATATCAAACGCCGGTATTGGAAGAAGATATTACCTTTTCCGGCCCTGTGTTGCCTCATTTGTATGTGTCTACAACCGGAACGGATGCCGATTTTGTGGTGAAACTTATCGACGTATATCCCGATACCCTGCAAAACCGCCCCGATACGCCTTCGCACATCCGGTTGGGAGGATTTCAGCAGCTTGTTAGAGGCGACGTGATACGGGCTAAGTTTCGTAACAGTTTCACGCATCCCGAACCCATCGTGGCCAACCGGGTAACCGAAGTGAAATTTGAACTGCAAGATGTGGCTCATACCTTTAAGAAAGGACATAAAATTATGATTCAGGTGCAAAGCTCCTGGTTTCCGCTGGTAGACCGCAACCCGAATCAGTTTCTCGATATTTTCCATGCCAAAGCCTCCGATTACAAAAAGGCCTCCATACGGATTTATACCGACGGGAAACAACAATCGCGTATTAACGTAAAATATATTCACTCAAACATCTAATTTTAATAACAATGAAAAAGAGACTGATTGTAGCATCCGTGATGGTGAGCTTTTTCTTTTCGGCCGTATACGGACAAAAACGTTTGCCGGACGAAGTAGCTTACAAAATCAAAAACGAAGCGTTTACCAACTCGAAAGTAGAGGAAACAGCGCAGTGGCTAACCGATTTCCTGGGGCCAAGACTTACGGCCTCGAAGAACGGACAACGCGCCGAGGCTTCGGTAAAAGACAAAATGACGGAATTTGGACTGAGCAATGCCCGCCAAGAATTTGCCGTTAAGTTTACGCGCGGCGGATGGGAAAACGAGAAAAACTACATCGCCCTCACCGCTCCCTACTATACCGCCTTTGCCGCTACGCCCAGAGCATGGTCCGGAGGAACCAAGGGATTGGTGAGCGGAGAAGCCGTCTACCTCGATGTGAACACCGAAGAAGACTTGGCGAAATATAAAGGAACACTGAGCGGAAAAATCGTTCTGATGCCTGTTACCACAAACTATACGATAAACTTCGAACCTTTGGCATCGAGGGTTAACGACGCCCGTCTGGACGAATTAGCGCGAGACCCTCGCCCGGCCGCCTCGCCCGGAAGACCGGGCGTACTACCGGCCGCTTATGCGCTGAGGGAAAAAATCGCCAACTTCCTGAAGGAAGAAAAGCCCTTGGCCATCTTGGCCGGCGAGGGAAGTTTTAACGTGCCCAGTTCACGCGGACTTACCTATACCGCCGGGCAGCCCGAACCGACGCCCGAAATTTCCTTGCCCATCGAAGACCACGGACGTATGGTGCGCTTGGTGCAGAAGAATATCCCCGTAAAGCTGGAATTGGACATCAAAAATACCTTCTATCCCACCGATACGCTTGTAAATAATGTGATTGCCGAAATCCCCGGCTCCGACCCGAAACTGAAAAACGAAGTGGTCATGATTGGAGCGCACTTGGATTCGTGGCACGGCGGAACCGGTGGAGCCGACAATGGTTCGGGCTGTATCGTGATGCTCGAAGCGATGCGTATCATCAAATCGCTGGGCATCTCGCCGCGGCGTACCATACGTATCGCCCTCTGGGGAGGCGAAGAACAGGGACTGTTCGGTTCCAGAGGCTACGCCCAGAATCTGCTGTACGACCTGAAAGACCATAAAAAACTGTCCGGCTACGACAACTTTGTGCTATACCTGAATATGGACAACGGTTCCGGCCGGTTCCGCGGTATTTATCTCGAAGAAAACGATATGGCCGTACCCTACTTCAAGACATGGATGGAACCTTTCATTTCCTTGGGATTCACTACCCTCAGCCTGCGACGCACCGGTTCTACCGACCATGTCTCGTTCAATATGCTGGGCCTCCCCGCCTATCAGTTTATACAAGACCCGCTCGAATACGGACGCACCTACCATACGCTGATGGACACCTACGAACGTCTTTCGCTCGAAGACCTCCGCGTAAATGCCGCCTTAGTAGCTTGGTTTGCCCTGAATGCCGCTCAAGACGCCGACCGCATACCGGTAAAACCCGGCGTGTTGGAGAAACTGAAAGAACAGCAAAACATCCGTTTCTATTAATCTTCCATAAGACACCATAGTCTGTAAATTATTTCGCCCTTGTCTACGCGTAGGCAGGGGCGAAAACATTTCATTTAGTCCTTTCCTCCGAGATGGCCGAGACCAAAACATTTCATTTAGTCCTTTCCTCCGAGATGACCGAGACTAAAACATTTCATTTAGTCCTTTCCTCCGAGATGACTTAGACTAAAACATTTCATTTAGTCCTTTCCTCCGAGATGGAAGGGACTAAAACATTTCATTTAGTCCTTT
>JAISZY010000226.1 GCA_031284375.1 Tannerellaceae bacterium
TTCAAACCTTGAAATCCAGGCGTTTTTGAAGATTGATGGAGGGTTGGGAGCGGAAAAATCGGTTTTTCTCGTTACCAAATCTGACAAATTGATAGTTGTGACAAAATGTAGAACGAGAGAGGACAGAGCGCTTGCCGGAAATAAACGATTCGTATCCGGACGTTCCTATCGCTTGTGTCCTATCATTTTTTCCTTTATCGGTTATTCGTGTCATTATGGGGTAGAGAAAGAAATGCGTCCGTCGGTAGAGGGACAAAAATCATAAAGGCCATCCATTTACTCCAGAGATTACAGATGGTTTCCCTTTTTCAACAAACTGATTGCCGTCATGTGCTATCTGAAGCAGAGCATAATAGTTTTGCAGGGCAGGATAAGACTTTCTGTTATGTGCTCTAAAAGGTCTTGGGGGGTGTACAATTCGCAAAGACGGGAGGGGAAATGTTTACAACAGGGCTAAAGCCCTGTTAGAGTGTGTTCTTTTATAAAATTTTCGTTGCGATAAAAGCACATGCTTCGGCATCAGCCAATGCATGATGGTGGTTTTCGAGTTTAAATCCTAAATATTCCGATACGGTATGCAGTTGGTGATTGGGCAAATCCGGCAAGTTTTTTCTTGCCGCTCTGTAAGTACAGTAAAATTGATAATCAGGATACGGCATTTCGTAGAAATCGTGGACAGCTTTCAGACAACCTTCATCGAAACTACTGTTGTGAGCCACGAATGGCAGTTCGTTTATCTTGTCTGATATGTTTTTCCAAACGTCGGGAAAAGTTTCTGCTTTTATTGTGTCCCAGTAGTTTAATCCGTGACAACCTGTTGCCCATCGGCAATAGAAATTCGGATTTGGCTTTATAAGTTTGTAAAATCTGTCCGTAATTATTCCATTTACAACAATTAGAACTCCTACGCTGCATACGCTGCTACGGTACTGATTGGCTGTTTCAAAATCAATGGCGGCAAAAGATTCCATCTGTATGTTTAGGTATATATATAACGAGGGTTTAGTTAATGATATTTTATTCCATGTATTGGGCGTTCATTGCCCGTACCATTTCGGCAATTTGTTTTCTAAGCGATGTAGGAGATAATACTTCTACCTCCATTCCATGTGCCAATATTTCTTGGTGAAAATCATACGTAGGACGTAAGGTGTACTCGAAGACCGAATAATCGTCCTCTGTTTCAATTTCTCGTTGCGAGTGGTGCAACGGCAATGCCCGGATGTATTCGGTTTGATTGCCGTACACTTTTATCTGCACCCTCTCCACAGCACACGCTGTATCTACGATGATGCCGAAGCTGGAATCGAAGTAATGTTGCGGGTCGAAATTTTTGGGGTAATTGAACTTCGTATCCGTGGGCTGCAAATCCCGGATACGGTCGAGTGCATAGATACGGATGGTATCGTAATAGGGACTGCGGGCTATCACGTACCAGCGTTGTTTGAAGACTTTGACGCAATACGGTTCGATATCGAAGGTATGAGGTTCGTCTTTCCAATAGCTCTGGTAGGTAATCTCTATCGTTTGATTATCCCGCATCGCTTCGATAATCGGCGTTAAATATTTCTGTCCGGAGGGAATGTTCTCGAATAAAATCCTTCGTTTGAGGTTATGGCTTTCATTAATCAGATTATTTACCGCGAAGGTGTTCAGCAGCCAGCTTCTGATACCGCCTTTTTCTATATCGTCCGTGTTTTCGATATAGTAGTAATATCCCCCTCGTTTATTACATTCGATGTTGATGTCGAACATCTCTTCGATTGCCTGCCGATGATTATGAAATGTGCGTAGCGGGATTTCTTCCCCGCTACTCATTTCGTTACGTAACCAGCGTTCGTTAATTTCTTCGAACGTAATTTTTCCGGCGCGATAGATTGTATCGACCAACCAGATGTATCTGTTGAATAAATCTTTTGCCATAGTCTTGCAAAATTATAATTTGTCGGATAATTCCGTGTTTAATTCAAAGCCGATTTTTCTTCGTATGTTTTGTTTTACAATCAATTCTTCTTCGCAATACTCTTTAAGCGTGCGGAGTTCTATATCGGTGGCGCCGAAAAGAATCCCATGAACCGTATGTTTGCGTGCAATATTTTCAATTTGTCCTCCGCTAAACTCGTACTTGGAGGCCAATTCCGTTGCATCTTCTTCGCTCAATGCCGGAATCATGGTTTGCCATATACTCCGCTTGGCTTCTATGCTGGGCTTTCCAAATTCAATCTTATAAAGGAAACGACGTTCAAAGGCCTTATCCAGATTCTGCGTGAGATTCGTTGTGGCAATTAAAATCCCATCCAGAGATTCCATCTCCTGCAAAATGATATTCTGAATGGAATTTTCCATTTTATCCACCGCTCTCTCCGCTCTCTCCTGACGTTTGCCTATTACGGCATCGGCCTCGTTGAAAAGCAGTATGGGCGCTACTTCCGATTTCTCCACAAAAGCACGGTATTTGTCGAACAACCCCTTGATGTTTTTCTCGCTTTCGCCTACCCACATGCTTTTAATTTCCGAAACATTGACCGGCAGAATATCCCGCCCGGTTTGTTTGGCCAATTGATATACGGTTTCGGTTTTCCCCGTACCCGGAGCGCCGTAAAACAGGCAGGCGAAACCTGTACGCATACCGCTTTCGGTAAGACGCTGCCGGATTCCGGCAAAATGAGCGGGTTGCAAAAGGGCGGCAAGCCGGTCGATTTGACGTTGTTCCCGCTCGTTGTAATAAAGTTGTTTTTGGGCTAAATTCTCGTGTAATAATAATCCCTTTTTAGACTCTGTTTGTTTATAGATGATGTCCAATTCCGACAGCAAATCCTTTTTGGTTTGATCCGAGAGATGGAAATATTCGCGGTCGCCGAATCCTTCGCTATGGGTATTTTCTATCAGTTTCTTCTCAAGCAGATCATTCGTGCCTTCCGAAAAGGATTTCTTCTGTACCTTGAAGGTCCATTTGCACGCATATAAATCATCGAAATCATTAAAGCCGATTTGATCATCGCTATTGTTTGCAAACAAATGGCAGAAAAAAATCAGCAACACCTTGTTTATCTCGCTCAATTGATAGCTCTTGATTTTGCGTGAGAACTCCAGGTGCATATTGGCGTCTAAAAGGTCGTCTATTTCACTTATCAGCATGGGATACGTCAGTTCCTCATCTTTCCGTTGCTCAAACAAATCGTCGAGGAAGGTAAACAGCTCGCTGCAGCTTATATTCTTGTACTCCTTAGGTTGATAGGCTTTGTTTTCTTTCAGGGCTTCAATCACCTGTAAGGGGACGCGATAATGTATGGATTTATTATTCCGGCAACAACGAATCAATCTCCGCTTTTCCAATGTATCCATATCGCTCATGTGACGAATAAGCCGCACATTGCGGCATTTTAAATGAGAGGAAAAATCGCTGAGTTCAATACCCGAACGATCGCTCCTGTCCACAAACAGCGAAAACAGTACGCTTTGAATCGGGGTTAATGTAAGTTTCTTCGATATGTATGCGATATAGCGTTTGGCTTTGCCGAAAAACTCGTCGCTTAATGCCGATTTTTCCGACATCTCCACTACCTGCTCAATGGCGAGCAGTAAATTAAGTCTCTTGATGGAATGGTTTTTTTCTTCCGGATTATCATTCTTCTTCTCTTCTTTGTCCAATTGCAATCGTCTCATCTTTACATCTGTTTTGAATTACGATGCAAAGATGAGACTTGTGTGTGCCAAAAGATGGCGTTGAATAAAAAATATTTCAGGCTCCGGCGTAGATTAATAAAACCAAGCCCAGGATAAACAGGATGAACATACCGGTATTCAATCGATCGGACACTTTGGGGGCGCCTCTAAATTCTTTCCAGATAAATATACCCCATAGAGCGGATACCAACGTGGCCCCCTGCCCTAAGCCGTAAGAGATGGCCGGGCCGGCTTTTTCGGCAGCAATCATACTGAACGATTGCCCGATGCACCAAATCACCCCGCCCAATATGCCTACGATATGCGTTTTCGGGAGACCTTTAAAGTATCCGCCAATCGAAACAGGCGCTCCTTCTACCGGATGTTTCATGGCGATGGTGTTGAAAATAAAGTTGCTTACCAATACGCCCAGAGCAAAAACAACCACCGCCGTATAAGGCGTTAGTTTGCCGGCTGCCGGCGATGCAAAATTCTCCACATCCATAGATGCAGCTACAAAACGATAGAAGAAAGCCATAATGACGCCTGCCGAAATCGAAATCAGGATACCTTTTCCCGATACGTTACGGTTTCCCGTCAGCGCTTTTTTATAAGCCAGGCCATTGAGTACGATCGCAATCGTAATGAGGATAACGCCGGCAAAGATGTAGAGTGGTTCGCCTTTCGCCGCTCCAAAATAATTTACCAGAACGCCCAGCAGTAAGGCTAATCCAATGCCCACGGGAAAGGCTACCGACAATCCGCAAAGGGTAATGGCGGCAGCCAGTAAGATGTTGGCGGCATTGAAAATGATTCCCCCCAGAAAAGCGCTACCCAGATTAGACCAATCGGCCTGCGCCAAGTCGGCAAGAAAGCTGCGGCCTTCGTTCCCGATGCTCCCCAACGTAAAAGCCGAAAGCAGGGAGAAAAGCAAAAGACCTATCACATAATCCCAATAGAAAAATTCGTAACGCCACGTCTTAGCGGCCAACTTCTGCGTGTTTCCCCACGAACCCCAACAGAGCATGGTGACAAAACAAAACAGGATGGCCAGCGGATAATCTTGTACAATAAACATAGTCTTTGTTTTTTTTGAGTAATTGAATTTCTGAATCTTCGAATCTTGAATTTACTTCGGTTGATGCATCATGTAAGTTTCAAGGATGGCGGCAAGCTGTGCAGGCGGCAGTTTGGCAATCAGCCGGACGTGTGTCCCGTCGGCAGACGGCGTCCAGTTGTTGTATCCGTCTTCGTTCACCGACATGGTTCCCCGCTCCGACAAGAAATACGGTTCGTATCCCTTGACCGCCACGAGTGCGGCCGTCAAATCCCAGCTCATACGTCCGTCGGGGTCGCCTTCTGCAAAGCAGAGTTCGTAGGTTTCCTTGACGGGATTGTTTTTCGCCGGCATTTGTACCAATTGCTTGCCGGTGAGAATCTCGTTGCC
Source organism: Tannerellaceae bacterium (assembly GCA_031284375.1). Classification (GTDB taxonomy): domain Bacteria; phylum Bacteroidota; class Bacteroidia; order Bacteroidales; family Tannerellaceae; genus DFXE01. Next base: position 5,114 of record JAISZY010000226.1, read on the forward strand.
GATTTCAAAGCCGCTCAGGACGATTTCCGTCGGCCAGTCTCTCACCACGACTGCGGAAGCCGGCGCGTCGCAGTATACATTATACTCTCTTCCCTCCGGAAACCAACCGGCCATCGATACAAGACGCTTCACTTTCTTTTCAATCAGTTCCTTCCCCGTAAGCGGGCTGTATTTGTCCGCTCCGGAAAGGAGTAAATCCTTCAGATTCGTAAAAAAGCCCACCGTACAAATCACCACGCTCTTATCGGGTTGTTTGCTTAATATTTGGCGGTATATCTGTACGGCGTCCGGCGCATCGGAAGTTTTCGCCGTATGGTGAGGGTATTTTTCCGGCAAAACGTCTGTCCACTTCACTTTGTGTCCGCTCGTGAGCGATACGCCGGCGCTCTTCGGTGCGCCCAGGGGAATGTCGGGCCGGCCGAAATACGTGTTTATCACTTCGATGCAAGGTACGACACGTTCGTCCTTGTTGGACGACACCGTAGCAAGGAGTCTGACCTGTCCGCTGTCGGCCAGTGCATGAAGCAGCGCCAATGCGCCAACATCGTCGTAGTCGGGTCCTAAATCGGTATCGAAAATCAGACCGGCCGGTTTCGGACTGCAGGAGGCCAGCAGGCAGGAAAGGGTGAGGAATAAAAACATGCGGTTCGGTTTCATAAACATGGTATTTTATTGGTGAATAATTCTTGCGGGAGCATCCGAATAAACCAAGGCTTCGCCGAAACGGACGGAAGCGCCCGGCTCCGGATTCAACCATTGGAACGTAACGGTATGTTTGCCTTTGGGTAGCTGATATTTCCAGAACAATTCATGTCGGCGCGTGATATACGAAGCCGGAAGTTGGGCCGATTCTACCAATTGTCCGTCTACGTACATCTCGGCGCGGGCTACGTAATCCCCCCTCTCCGCTTGTACATTGCCTTTGAAAATAATGCCGATGCCTTCAAATTCTACTTCCTTTATTTCGGCAATCGTTTTGTTTACCGGGATACGTTCCGTAGGATAATGCCCTTCAAACCCTTTTTCATAGCGGACCGGCAGCGGAGGCTGATAAGCAATCGTTACGTCCGTCTCCGTTTGAGAGCCGCCGTTCTGCACAATTAACTGAAGGGCCTGGTTGTAACTCATCCGGTACGTTTTGTTCAGCGAAATGGTGGTATAAGCAAAGTTCAGGTCTTCTACTTCCTTCAGGTTTTTCATCCAATACGGAGGTATCCGGTCGTAACCCAGCATCGTGCCCAGAATACCGCCCGACGAGGCCGGATTGCAATCGGAATCCTGTCCGCAACGGGTCGAAATGTCGATTGTTTTTCCAAAATCGCCCTCGCCATACAGCAGCCCGATAATAATATAGGCGCTGTTAATCACCGCATCTATATTGAAGGGAGTAAATACTCCTTCGGGGCAACCGATGTCTTGACTCCATTTCTTTTCGCACTCTGCCCACGTTTGACGCCAGTCGTCCGGATACGCTTTATGCCAACGAATCACGTCGGCCATGCATTGGTAGAAAGTACTTTGTTCCGGGATGGTTTTCAGCGCCTCGGATACAACAAATTCTATATCGTCCGACACAAACGCCAAGGCATACATGGCGCCTACGTACACGCCGCCGTACCAGCCATCGCCATAGTTCATGATATGACCTATCTTGTCCGAGATTTCCGAGGCGGTATTGGGCATACCGGGCGACATCAGGCCGGCATAATCCGCTTCGATCTGATAATCTATATCGTCCGAGTGCGGATTGTAAAGCCAATGCCCCGATGCCGGCGGCATGATGCCGTGAAGAATATTGTAACGGGCCGCCTGATTAGCGTGCCAAAGGGTGTAACCTGCCGTGGCGAAGGCCATAGCAAAAGAATCGACCGGAGCATCCAAGCCTAAACGCTCGAATACGTCTACAAACGTCAGATCCATATAAATATCGTCGTAAAGTCCGGGGGTATTGACCATCCACGACTTAATATACCCTTCCGGCCAAACGATAGGAATATAATCCTGCATCATCGTACCGGGATATTTGAACTCGGTTGGCCCGCCATACGTACAACCGATGGTTTGCCCGGCCCAGCCGCCTTTGACTTTATCCAGCAAGGAGGCTTTAGATAGTGTCACCTTGTCGGGTATCGTTGTTGGCGGTGTTACACCCGGCGAATTGCAAGCAAAAAAAGAACATGCGAGCGCAATAAAAATGAGATTCTTCATATAAAAAATGTTTTAAATTAATCACTAACCATTAGAAACTATCCACCTCGTTGCGGTAAGGCGCCGAAGATTGAGCGCCCGGACGTGTAACCGACATGGCGGCCGCTTTGCAGGCAAACTTCACCGCCTCGGTAAGTGTACGTCCTTCGGAAAGGGCCACGGCGAGACCTCCGTTAAAGACGTCGCCGGCCGCTGTTGTATCGACCGCTTCCACCTTGGGCGAAGGAATAACTTCCATTGTATCTTCGCAATATACCAAAGCTCCTTTCGAACCTAAGGTAATAATTACGTTTTGAACTCCCATACCGGCTATGGTCTGCGCGGCCCGGCCGGCCGACGTCAAATCGGTAATTTTTTCTCCGGAAATCATTTCCGCTTCCGTTTCGTTGGGCGTAATGATGTACAGATTACGGAGCAAAGCCGGCGATAAGGCTTGGGCCGGCGCCGGATTGAGGATTACTTTTTTTCCGGAGCGGAAGGCAATTTCGGCCACGTACTCTACCGTTTGCATCGGAATTTCCAGTTGCATCAGCACGAGGTCCGCCTGCCGGATGGCTTCGGTGGCCAAGGCAAGGTCTTTGGGCATCAGATGTGCATTGGCGCCCGAAGCCACTGCGATGCAATTCTCGGCCTTTTGGTCTACCGTTATCAGCGCCACGCCGGAAGGGTTGCCATGGTCGGAGAGAATATAAGACGTATCGATTCCTTCTTTCTCGAACAACTGTTGCGACTGATGTCCGAAAACATCGTTTCCCGTCTTACAGATAAACAAAACTTGTCCGCCCAGTCTGGCGATAGAAACCGCCTGGTTGGCTCCTTTCCCTCCGGGGTTCATAAAGAAAGTTCCTCCCAGCACAGTTTCTCCCGGACGGGGGAGGTGTTGAGTTTTTATTACCATGTCGGTATTCGTACTGCCTACGACCAATATCTTTGATTGCTGAAGTCTTTTCATCATCGTATGTTTTTATTGTTATTGTAATGATGTCCTTTGTGAACTGGCAACGAAGTTAAACAAAAGTTTCAAAACATTCCTGATAGAGACACTGATTTTATATATGATCCCCGGAAGAATCAATTTCCTTCAGATGGGAAGATATGAGTTGCCGATGCCTACCCTGCAAAAGCCTACCGGTAAGAAGGGCAGGCCCAAACTCTACGACGGAAGGATTGACATGTCAAACCCGGACAAGTCCGGAGTCGAGAAAATAGATATCGGTAACGGAGAACTCTATACCCTGATTGCCTGGTCCAAATCGCTTAAACAGAAAGTTAGACTTGCTATCTGGTATGACAGGGAGGGAAAAAGCCCCAAACTGTTTTTCTCTGCCAATACCGCATGAGCGGCAAAACGCCTCCCTTACCACAGTCAACCCGGCAAAGGCGCCGCCGGCAAAAGAAAGGGGAATCCCATTTTCAATGGCTTCCTGTAAGTCGATGATACACAATGCTTATATGCTCGAACGATTTATTCGCGTGTCCGGTATCAGACCGAACAGAAGATTAAATGATAAACTTGTCAAAGAACTTATTGAGTTTGCGGCTATTGCCGCATAGCTATATTTTTAAATTATAACGAACTATTGAAAAAAGGTTCAACCGGAAAAACCGAATGAGAAAATTCTTTAGCTCTTTTTTCAAGAGCTTTTCTCCGAAAAAATTACAACCCTTAATTCTTAAAATCGGGATTAATAAGGATTGATTCATTAATTTGTGCTTGTCATGCATATCGGAAATGTGAAATATTTTTCACTCGCGCCAATATCTTGTTGATAAATAGCGAATTAAATTTAAATATTTTTCGTAATCAATGCTTGCAGCCAATTCTTTTGGCGAAATGATTTTGTATTTTTCTTGGTTATGTAAACATTTACGCCACGTTTCTTCCATACTGTTATTGCTCACAGGATAGTTGTAATTCAACAAAGCATCGTTTTCTTTTGATATAACATGAACATGAATAAAATCGTCTGCTTGGATTGTTTCCGTCGCTTTGCCGGCAATCATTTGTTCTGCCCAAAGTGTCTGGCGCATAAGTTGATAAAACGGTTCGAAGAAATATACAGAGTTTTTATATTTGTCCAATGATTTCAGTTGATTTGAATTTGTAATCAAATCTGAATAACGCAATAATCGTTCTTTTCCCTTGCCCTCTTTTTCATGCCTTCTATCTTCGATAGAATAATCTTTGTCGGGTTTGCCATTTTCGTGGTAGTTTTCTGTGTATTTCCATTCAATTGGGATAATTATATGTCTACTGTCTTTGTGTTTTGCATAAATCAAAGCGTCTACAGAAGTACACATTTTCCCACGAGTAAATTTTTGATTGTCTTTTGTTTCATTCAAATGGTCGGTATCACTCACAACTTCAAAAGCAATGTATGAAGGAAAATATTTATCCGTTTCTATTTTCATAACATCAACTATTTCGGGACAAATTGTTTGTGCAATGGCAAGAACTGCATCTTTGTCATTTCTCAAAGGAAATAAATGATTTATGCAAGCAATTTGTGAAGACAAAGTGTGTCCTGTTGGCATTTTATCCTCATCAACATCAGTTTTCCAGAAGGCAATTTCGTTTTTATTAAAATAATCAATTACATCTTGCACAATGCCATTTATAAGATTGTTTCGGCAATTCAACAAGTGAATAGGACTTGGCTTTAAGCCGTCATTTGTCGGATACTGCTTCCCCGCGTTATCCCCATTGAAGATATCATTGCTGTTTATGAGCAAGTTCATTACTCGGTCGCGTTCCTGTTTTTCAAATTTGCTTCTGTTTCTCATTTTATTGTATTGTATTTTTTGCATTTGTCGTAAAAATCACTCATTTTTGTTTTAACATTTTTATCGTCTATTTTTTCAATCCATTCTTCAAAACTAATTGCCAACACTTTGCAATTTTTGACTTTGGTGTTAAACTTTTCAAGATCAAGTATTTTCCCGCTTTCTGTTTCCTCTAATCTTTTACGTATTTGCTCTTTAATCTCTGTATTGGTAATTTGTTCTGAAATTTTATGTTTTTCCAATGTAGACTTTGGAGCAACAACAAAAACGAAAGTACTACAATCTTGTGGAACAACATTGAATGCTAAACAACAAATACTTCTACTAACCTGATTGTAGTTTTTAAATTCTGTATTTTTAGTGCCTTGACTTAAATTACTACCCATTTTAGCTTCAATTATTCCTATAATTTTAGCATTTTCTTTAATACGAATTCCTGCATTATCATCAAAATTAACATCGAAATCGCCAATCACAACATCTGCATGTGTGCGAGTTTCATTTAAGTTGTCTTTTTTTAGTTCGGAACCACTGAAAGGACTTGAAATTTGAGCTTCCGAAGTCCACTTTCTAAATTGCCCAAAATCAATATTATCAATTGTAATTTTTTGTTCAATAGATTGCATAACCAACAACCTAACCATCCAACCTTCATTATAAACGATTGTTGGATTAATTCCTTCAGAAAGAGCATTTAATGCTTCAATTTTTTGAATAAGTTTCATTATTTTAAATTTTAATATTAGAGATTCTCATTAAACAATTCTTGTCCAACTTCATCTTTAGTTTTGTAAAGATAACGTGTATTAAAATATTTCGGTGCAATTATTTCGTTGCCGTTTTCATCAAGCAAGCCCCAAAAATTGCCTACTCTAACTTCTCTGCCACGAATTTCATCATATTTTATTTCCGTGACTTCTTTTCCTGACATATCTATTAATCCCCATTTTCGAGATTTTTTTACTTGTAGTAATTCATTGTCATATTCTTTAAAAGTATTGTATATAGTTGGGACAACTTCTTTTCCCGACATATCTATCAATCCCCATTTCCGATCTTTTTTTACTTGTAGAAATCCATATCCGAATTCTTTAAAATCACTGTATATGGCTGGGACAACTTCGTCCCCTAAGATATCTATCAATCCCCATTTTCGATTTTTTTTTACTTGTAGTAATCCGCCGAATTCTTTAAAAGCATTGTATATGGCTGGGATAATTTCGTTCCCCGACATATCTTTTAGCCCCCATTTCCCTTTTTTCTTAAATTCTACATAGTTACTATTAAATGCTCTTTCGCTAATTTTATTTTTTTCAGGCAATTCAATATCATCTTCTGAATTATTATCATTTTCTAATTCCGACAAAATATCAAGCTTCTCAATAACTATCTTTTCAATAACTTTGCCTTCTTTATCTATTGTCCGATATTGATTTTTGAACTTTACTTCTGCTTTTCCATTCTTAAAATCCAGAGCAAAGTCATAAATAGGCGGAACGATTTCCTTTCCGGATTCGTCAATAAAACCATATTTTCCATTGGTGCGTACAATTGCCATTCCATCGTTCAATTTGCCGACGTAATCGTAAATGTGCTGTGTTTTAATTTGCTTTGTAGCCATATATTGCCTTCTTTTGCAAAATTACATATTTTAATCGTACTAAATAAGGTACGATTAAAATATCCAATAATTTTTTAGCGCTTTATCATAATTCATTTTCAATTCATCTATAGGGAATCATTTGCTATGAAACGGATTGAAAGATAAAATCACTTCGCTGGCTGTTCGACATTGGGTAAGATGATACCAATACTGTATTTCAGTTGCTCGGCAAGGTTGAAATCAACAGGCGGCTCAAAATCCTCAGTCACCCCGTGCATTTAAAGAGTGGGCTGGAAAATAAAGTGGGTCGTTTTTTCCGGGAATCATAACTTTTCCAATGCTTTTAGATGAATATTTTTTAATTCTTCTATCAAGCATTTGGGTGAAATTACCTTGACAGTGTCACCGTATGAAAGAAGTTCCATAGTAAATTCGTATGTCAGATATACTGTCAATCGTATACGAAGTTCATTTTCAGAGTCCTCGATGATTTCCTGCGTTTCGTGCAGGGGCAAAGATTTGATGTATTTCCCCTGAAGCGTGTCAAACGACAGGATAATTTCACTCGGCTCCTCGGTATTGAACATCGAGACGCCGAAACAATATTTAAGTCGTTTGTCGATATCGAAATGTTCGTTGTCTGCAAAATGTGTATTGAATATTTCCAGTTCGGATAAACGATCTAAGGCATAACATTTTACTTCTCCGTCGTAGACATCCCTTGCAAAAAGATACCATCGGTTTTTAAATTCTTTCAACGCCAGAGATTCAACAGTACGTTGAATAGGATTTTCAGTGTAATATCTTTGGTAGCTAAACTTGATTTGCAGACGATTACTTATAGCATGTAACAATCCGTAAATATGTTCAATGCCTTGCGAATGTCGCTTTTCGAAGTGTAAATAAGGCGAATGTCGTTCATATATTCTCAAAGTATGGAACATATTAAAGGCTTCTAACATGCGGTCGTTGATTTCAGGTTCAAAACTTTCTTCGATAAAATATCGCATGTTCGAACGATTACATTTGATGTAAATACCAAATAAGGAACCTATATCATCTAAATCGCGTAGAAATGTGCGCTTTGAGATAGTAAGATTATACCCTTGATATTCCGATTCCCGTTCAAGATAATCCGAAATTTCCCTAAATGAGGCGGACTTGGATTTTTTTAATTTCTCAATGATCAGATACTGACGCTTTGCTGCTTCTAATTTCGACATAATTTTTATTTTAAAAATTCATTACCGTTTAATTTCAATTTTTCAACAAACGTGATGTGATTATATCAGAATATGATGTAATGTTTTCATCCTATGGATTCTTTAGAGACTTACGTTCCGTTTCTATAAATAATTCATGATAACACTCCGACATTAATACTTTAAATTTCATAGAGCTTCCCTCCGGAATGTAAATGTTCTGCAAGGCGGAACACCCTTCAAAAGCTCCCTCTTCAATAGTGGTTACGCTATCGGGAATCCAAATGTTCTGCAAACTCGAACACTCTTTAAAAACCCACTCTCTAATAGAGGTTACGCTATCGGGAATCCGAATATTTTGCAAACTCGAACACCCATGAAAAGCTTTAAATTCAATAGTGGTGACACTATCGGGAATCTGAATATTTTGCAAACTCGAACACCCATGAAAAGCTCTCGCTTCAATAGAGGTGACACTATCGGGAATCCGAATATTTTGCAAAGCGGAACAATCTTCAAAAGCTCCCTTTTCAATAGTGGTTATGCTATCGGGAATCCGAATGTTCTGCAAACTCGAACACCCTTTAAAAGCTCCCTCTTCAATAGTGGTTATGCTATCGGGAATCCGAATGTTCTGCAAACTCGAACACTCCACAAAAGCCCATGAGCCAATAGTGGTTACGCTATCGGAGATATGAATGTTCTGCAAACTCGAACACAAGCCAAAAGCACATGAGCCAATAGTGGTTACGCTATCGGGGATATGAATGTTCTGCAAACTCGAACACTCCACAAAAGCCCATGAGCCAATAGTGGTTACGCTATCGGAGATATGAATGTTCTGCAAACTCGAACACAAGCCAAAAGCCCATGAGCCAATAGTGGTTACGCTATCGGGGATATGAATGTTCTGCAAAGCGGAACACCCGCAAAAAGCCTCCTCTTCAATAGTAGTTACGCTATCGGGAATCCGAATGTTCTGCAAACTCGAACAATGATGAAAAGCTCTCTTTCCAATAGTGGTTACACTATCGGGGATACTATATGTAACTCCTGTTCTTGCTTGTGGAAATAGAATAATTTTTTTCAAATCGGCGGAAAACAAAATGCCATTCACAGACTTAAAATGAGGGCCATTACAGTTTATGCTTTGCAAAGCACGACACCGGTCAAAAGCCCCCTCTTCAATAGTAGTTACGCTATCGGAAATATGAATATTCTTTAAGAAGAAACACCCATAAAAGGCTTTTTTTCTAATAGTAGTAACACCGTGGGGGATTCGAATGTTCCATATTCTTGAACATTCCTGAAATGCCCCTTCTTCAATAGTAGTTACGCTATTGGGAATAATGTATGTGACCCTGAATTTTGCTTGTGGAAATCGAATAATTCTTTTCAAATCGGCGGAAAACAAGATGCCATTCACAGACTTTAAAAAAATGCCATTATAATTTATGCTTCGCAAACGGGAACAGTCGGCAAAAGTATTCTCTTCAATAGTAGTTACACTATCGGGGATATGAATGTACCTCAAGGCGGAACACCCCACAAAAGCCTCCTCTTCAATAGTGGTAACACCGTGGGGAATTCGAATGTGCTTTAAGGCGGAACACCCGGCAAAAGCTCCCTCCGAAATAGTGGTGACACCGCGGGAAATCCGAATGTTCTGCAAACTCGAACACTCTAAAAAAGCACACCTTTCAATAGTGGTTACGCTATCGGGAATATATATCTTCTTTAAGGCGGAACACCCGCGAAAAGTTAGCTCTTCAATAGTAGTGACACCGTAGGGGAGATGAATGTTTTGCAAACT
>JAISZY010000251.1 GCA_031284375.1 Tannerellaceae bacterium
ATTACCCCGCCGATTATTGTAGATTCAAAGCTAAGGCCAATAGACCTGATGCACTTCGGTTGGAATGTAGGCAATCAGTTTAAGAAATCAGGAATCGAAATAGCTACATTCATTAAACACGTATTTGCCAAAACGCTGAAAGGGTATGAGATATCGACGCTACAAAGAAAACTGAGAGCAGAGGGAAATTGTATCATCAAAAATAAAGAGGAGCTATAATCTTTACTTCATATTTTTAAGGGCAATCACAAATGTGGTTGCCTTTTTGCTTTTATAACCGCTCTGAAAATAACCGCCTTACATCAAATCACATCTTCGAGTGGTTATTTTTCAGTTATATTCCGGTGCTCCATTTCACCGTCAAATCACCCATTTTCTTTGCACATCAAACATTAAAAACTATATGTTATGTGTAAAGATGAAATCACTTTTGATAAGTTGCTGCAGGCGATAACTTATCTGACCGAACAGGTCGCCGAGTTAAAAGAGTTGGTGTCGGAACTTCAACCGGCACAGTCAGAAAAACATGTATTGGTGGGAATTGACGATGCTTGTCGCATTATTCAAAAAGCCAAACCAACCGTCTATGCCCTCGTACGCAAAGGACTGCTTCCCTCATATAAGAAAGGAAAGCAGCTCTACTTCTACGAAGATGAATTATTGACGTGGATAGAAAACGGACGCAGGAATACTTCCGAACAGAATTACGAGCAAATGTTGACTGCGATGCAAAAGGGTATCCGTCACAAACCAAAATCAGGTTTTAACCTTTAATCCCACGTAGTTATGGAAGAAAAATTAATAACGCCGGAAGGGATTATCAATAAGGCGATAGACTTGAATATGTCTTTTGCAGGAGCTGAGTTTCCTGTCGGAATATTCCCTGCCAAAATTCAGCGTATCATACACGAAGTATACGAATGCCAAAGTTATCCGATAGACTATACTGCTGCGTCCATCCTGACTGCTATTGCCGTAGGGATAGGCAACACCCATCTCATACAAATGAAACAGGGATGGGTAGAAAGCGCTATCCTGTTTGTGGCATTAGTCGGGCGACCAGGTGCAAATAAAAGTCATCCGCTTAGCTTTGCCATGAAACCCTTTATCGACTTCGATTACCGGCAGAACCTCGAATTTGGAAAACTATATGCGAAGTATGAGCAAGATATATCGATGAGTAAAAAAGAACGTCAGGATGCAGGTGCAGAAGAATTTCCGCAAGAACCCATCCGCAAGCGTTTTTTGGCTTCTGATATTACGCCCGAAGGGTTGAGTTATATCCATGCGCAAAACAAACGTGGTTTATGTCTGTGGTCTGATGAACTTTCGGCGTGGTTCAAGAACTTTAACCGCTATAACAACGGTTCCGAAGAACAGTTCTGGCTATCGGTATTCAGTGCAAAGACCGTTATTTCCGACCGGAAACATGCTAAAAGCTCTGTTTTTATTACTCGTCCGTTTATTCCGGTAATCGGAACCATTCAGAAAAACATTCTCAGTGATTTAGCCAAAGGCGACCGCTCCAGCAATGGATTCATCGACCGTATCTTGTTTGTCATGCCTCCTGTTCAACGTAAAACCCGATGGAGTAATAAAGAGATTTCCGGAAATTTAGAACTGGAGTGGCATACGTTGATGAATAAACTTATCAGTTTGGAGTGCTCTCTTGATGAGAACAACGAGATTCAACCATCCATCATCACCTTTAGCGAAGCGGCCCGAAAACAACTCTACCGGTGGCAACACCAACATGCAGAATTGTGCGACGGCATAGGCAATGAAATACTGTTGGGAATATATTGTAAATTGGAAATCTACATCATTCGATTCTGCTTAGTGATACAGATAACCCGGTGGCTTTGTGGAGAGTGTGAAAAAGAGCAAATAGACACGGAATCTGTTCAAAAGGCGATTCTACTGACAGAATATTTTAAGCAAACTGCCACGAGGGTTCAGAATCTGATGAATGAAACCGCCCTTACCTCTCAACAACAATCCATTTTTTTCCAGCTTCCCGAACTGTTTACCACCGCGCAAGGTGTAGATATAGCAGCCGGGCAAGGCATGAAAGAACGAGCTTTCAAAGAATTTCTCAGTAAAAATATTGGAACCCTTTTCCAGAAAGACAGACACGGAGAATATCGAAAAGTATAACCGCATTTTCCACACTATTCACATTTTGAAAGACCAAAATGCGGAAAATGTCGAAAATGCACTAACACAAAATTCAAATGACACATCGATTTATATTAGAACCATACAAAGGAGTTGCTTCCCGGCACACATGCCCGAAGTGCAAACAGAAAAGATGTTTTTCCCGATACACCGATACGGTAAACGTTATCACCTTCCCCGAATATGTGGGGCGGTGCGACCGTGAGCAGAAATGCGGCTACCATTTCGCTCCCAAAGATTATTTCGGGCAGAACCCTGATAAAAAAGAGCGTTTACAGGAACCGGCATTTATTACTCCTAAAACTTATACACCACTACCACCCACAAGTTATCTGAAAGAAACGTTGGTAGAAAAATCAATGAGCCACTACGGTGAGAACAGATTGTTTCAATTTTTATCCTCTCAGTTTGGAGAAGACGAATCGTTACGGCTATTGAAACGATACAGGGTGGGTACAGCCAACCATTGGCATGGCTCAACAGTATTTTGGCAAACAGATATACAGGGTAGAGTGCGTACAGGTAAAATTATGCTCTACAACCCCGCCACTGGCAGACGAATCAAAGAGCCTCATAGCCATATCACATGGGTACATTCCATTATCCATAAAGAGGGTTACAATCTAAAGCAATGTTTTTTCGGCGAACATCTGCTACCTGAGGATAGTACAAAACCGGTTGCCATTGTCGAGAGCGAAAAAAGCGCGCTTATCGCCGGTTCCTATTTACCACAATATATATGGATTGCTTCGGGAGGTAAAAACGGTTGCTTCCGGGATGAAAATCTCAGCGTACTCAAGGGTAGAAATGTAGTACTGTTCCCCGATCTGGGCGCCACCGATGATTGGGCGACTCGAATATCCACTATGGAAAGAATGGGTATTGGGGCTAAACTTTTCGACTATCTGGAACAGAACGCTACTCCCGAGCAACGGAAGAGCGGGTTTGATATTGCTGATTTCCTGTTAGAGATGAAACAACCACAGGCCATTCTGCAAAGTATGATTACCAAGAATCCGGCCATCAAACTACTGATAAAAGAGTTGGATTTAGTTCTCGTTGAAGCGCCTGATAAGCCTATTTCTAAGGTAAAAAGACGAGGCATGAAACTTAAAGAGAATCGTTAGGTTTTGGGGAGCAAGTTTGTGTATTGGTCTGACCAATACCTTGCTCTGCGAGGCAAAGAACATCCCGCCGGTCTCGTCAAATTTAAAAATGTAACGAATATGCAAGAGATAAAAAACAGAAATAAAAACGGCAGGCCGAAGAAAGCGCCTGCCGAAAAGAAGGGCTACAAAGTAACCCTGAAAATGGCAACCGAAGAATATTTTTCGCTCAAAACGAAGGCACGAATAGCGAAGTTGAATCACAGCGAATATATCCGGCAATGTATCCGGTCGAGCGTGGTAAAACAACGATTGAGTTCCGAACTCATGGGATACATCCGACAACTCTGCGGAATGGCCAACAACATAAACCAGATTGCCCACAAAGCCAACGCCGCCGGATATTCGGAAGCCTGTACAGATAATCTGGCAATGAACGAACGATTGGATAACGTGATAAATTTGATTGAAAATGGTTGCTAAGATTGTTCAGGGACGAGGTTTTCGTGGGGCGGTGAATTATGTTCTCGATAAGGACAAAGCGCAATTGCTCTATGCCGAAGGTGTACGAACGAAAGGCAAGGATTCGATTATCCATGATTTTGTCACCCAACGCAAAATGAATCCGAACATAGCAAGACCGGTTGCGCATATTTCATTGGACTTTTCGATTCAGGATAAAGCCAAAATGACAGATGAATTTATGGTCGGTTTTGCGCAGGAATACATGAAAAAGATGGGCTACGACAACACGCAGTACATCATTGCCCGACATTATGACACCGACCATCCGCACGTCCATCTGGTGATAAACCGGATTGATAACGACGGTAGACGGATTTCCGACCAAAAAGAAAAGTGGCGAAGTACGAAAGTTTGCATGGAATTGACGAAGAAATACGGACTATACATCGCTTCGGGAAAAGAAAACGTGAAGGAGTATCGCCTGCGGGAACCGGATAAAACCCGGTACGAGATTTATGAAACCCTGCAAACCTCGGTGCCGAAATGCAAGAATTGGAATGAGTTGATAGCTGCATTGAAAAAATCAGAAATTACCGTTGAGTTCAAACACAACGGCGACACCGACAAAATTCAAGGCGTGCGATTCAATAAAAACGATTACGGATTCAACGGCTCGAAAGTCGATAGAATATACAGTTATTCTAAAATCGACTGGCAGTTGCAGCAAAATGACAGGCAACAGCAAACAGAGAGACACCAACAGCCACAGGCAATCCGGCAAGATCATCCGTCTGGTGGTATATCATCTGTGGTAGAATCGGTCGCATACGGTCTGGATGGATTGTTTGATATTCAACCATCCTCCGGTTACAACGAAAACGAAATCGAGGCATTGAGAGAACAAGCCAAGAAGCGTAAAAAGAAAAAAGGACAAGGATGTAAAATATAAACAACTTAAATTTTAAAATCATGAGTATTGATAAAATGGATTCTTCGGCAGTATATGCGCTGTTTGAGGAACTGAAACAAAAAATCGTAGAGTTGGGTAAGAAAACGCCTCAAACTAAACCGGCAGAATCGAAGGCGGATACCAATGAGTTAACAACGCTATTGGAAGAAGTG
>JAISZY010000255.1 GCA_031284375.1 Tannerellaceae bacterium
GATTCAGAATACGCCGTTCGTAAGCAGGTGTTTCCCGAATCTCGTTTCCATTCCATTGCTCCGTAGCTACGAGCCTCAGAAAGTGGAATACGCCGTAAAGTACGCCTTTATCGCTTGGCGAAGCAATAACCAACTGTGAGCCGACCGTTTTAATCAGGAAGCCATCTCTTCCAAGCCCTTCGAGTGATTTGGGTGGGAGTAGGGACGTTACAACCTTGCTTTTTCCGGTTCCGATAACTAATGTTGCGTTTGCACGAGAAGACGTGTGGGTTATCGCTTCGCCTGTGAAGGATTTCCATGCCGTATCCAATTCTTTGAGTGCAATACGGATTACGGGCGAGGATTCATCTGCCGCTACTTGTCCGAAACGGAATCCGAGGGTAGCGGGCGAGGCATACCTCAACCAAAGCCGGCTACCGTCTTCGGCAAAGAGGGTAGCGGAAAAAAGGAAACAGAATAGAATAGATAAAAATGTTTTCATTTTTTATTCTTAATTGATATAGTGTATTTCGCCTGTGATTTCTACTTCTTTTTGCACCACTTGTTTAGAAGCGATAGCTTGAGGAGCGGGTTGTCTGCCGCCGACAGACAGAAGGACTTTCCCCGGCTCTACCTGCGCCCGGTTGTTCGCGTCTCTACCGGCTATTTGAGAAGGTAGTAGTGTGAAAGTTATGATTCTCGTTTCTCCGGCTTTCAAGTGTATACGTTTGAATCCCTGCAAAGAACGGATGGCTGTTTTCAGTTGGCTGTCGGGTAATGAAACGTATAATTGAGCCACCTCATCGCCATCCACCTGTCCGGTATTCTTGATTTCTACCGATACGGAGATGGGGTCGCCGGCCTTGATACGTTCGGGTATATTATCTATCCGGTATTCGAACGTTGTGTAGCTTAACCCATAACCAAATTCATATAGCGGAGCGTCTTTGAAGTAGCGGTAGGTTTTGCCCTCCATATCATAATTGTCGAAGGCAGGTATTTGTTTGATATCCTTATAGAAGGTTATCGGTAGCCGTCCGGCGGGATTGTAGTCTCCAAAGATAACGTCGGCCAGCGCCGCTCCTCCTTGTTGTCCGGGATACCAGGCTTCGATAATAGCCGGCAGATTTTCGGCTTCCCAGTTGAACGCCAAAGCGCTGCCATTGAGCAAAACGAGGACGGTAGGCTTACCCAGTTTATAAATCTCGCGAATCAAATCGGTTTGCGTACCGGGCAATTGAATGTCTAATCGGTCGCCACCGGCAAAACCTTCCACTTTGACGGGCATCTCTTCGCCTTCCAGAAGAGGGCTTAGTCCCATACAAAGAATTACTACATCCGACGATGCCGCCAATGCGATAGCGTCCTGTTTCAGGTTGGGCTTCGGCGTATCCCATAGCAGGCGCATGATGGCGTAATCCGTATTGTCTTGTACGTATTCAATGCGCAAGTTGTAAGCCTTTCCACCTTCCAGATGCATGAGTTCGTACACTTTGCGGGGATGATGAACGTCTTTCCAGCGGGTAACCAAAGAATCGTTCAGGTATAGGTTGAAACCGGAGAACCCTTCGCCACCTAAGGCGTATTCGCCTGTTACGGGAGGAATCAATGTACCTGTCCAACGGACGGAGAAGTTATCGTATTGCATATCGTGGAAGGGAGCGGTTGTCCACCAGATAAAGTCTACGTTCGGGTCTATCCGGGTATGAGCAGGCGTTCCTTCCCATGTTTTATTAGCGAAGTATTCGGCTTTCAGTCCTTTTTGCGAGGCGCTTGCATCGGTGAATAAGTGTTCGGCAGGGATTGCTTCAAAATACGGCAGTTTTTCTGCTAAGGCGCAACCTTGGGCAAAGACGACTTCTGCATGGGGTAACTTTTCACGCAAACCGGTCAGCGGAGTTTTGGGATAGGAGGGATAACCGTTGTAATTTCCCAACAGGACTTCCCGGTCGTTGGCATTGGGGCCGATTACGGCTACTTTTTTCACATCTTTGCGGAAAGGCAGCAGATTGCCTTCGTTTTTCAGCAGTACAATCGATTTGCGAGCAGCATCTAACGACAGCGCCTGATGTTCTTCGCTATCTACTACGCTATAAGGGATTTGAGTATATTTTACGTCTTTCTCGTCGTCAAACATACCCAACTTCATCATTGCGGTCAGTATCCTTGACACGGGCAGGTCGAGTTCCGCTTCCGTGAGCAATCCTTGTTCTACGGCAGCTTCCAGTCGCAGGTAGGTGTTTCCGCAATTCAAGTCTGTTCCGGCCTTTATGGCCATCGCGGCAGCCTCTTCGGGAGTGGATGTTACATGATGCGCCTGTTCCATAAAGAAGTCGGCAATCGCCCAACAGTCGGAAACGATGTATCCTTCAAATCCCCATTCTCCGCGCAACAAGTTTTCTAAGAAAAGGCTTCCGCAGCAAGGCGCACCTCGAAGACTTTGGTAAGCGCACATCACGGAGTAGACATTTGCTTCTTGTACGGCACGTTTGAAGTGAGGCAGGTAGGTTTCCGCCAAGTCGTAATCGCTCGGCCATACATCGAAAGAATGACGTGTTGATTCGGGTCCGCTATGCACGGCAAAGTGTTTCGCCGTAGCAATCAGCTTAAAGTATTTGGAATCGTCTCCCTGCAATCCTTTGATAAAGGGGATTGCCAAGCCGGCTGTCAGGTAAGGGTCTTCGCCATACGTTTCCATCCCTCGTCCCCAACGCGGGTCCCGGAAGATATTGATATTGGGTGTCCAATAGGTAAGCCCCTGGTAAATACCTCTTTTACCTCTTGATGCGTATTCGTGATGTTTGGCGCGAGCTTCATCCGAGATAGCGCCGGCGATGGCTGCCATCTCTTCGTCGTCCCACATAGCTGCCATCCCAATGGCTTGAGGGAAGACGGTAGCCTTTCCCGAACGACCGACGCCATGCAGACATTCGTTCCAGAAATTATGGGCTGGGATACCCAAGCGTTCCACACCCGGAGAGTCGTATCTCAACATGTTTACTTTTTCTTCCAATGTCATTTCGGACACTAAACGGGCAACCCGTTCTTCGAACGAGAGCGAAGTGTCTTTATAGGTATTGGCATTGGGGTTTGTACATCCTGCAAAAGTGGCAAGCAAGACGACGGATAAGAATAATTTTAAGAAATGAAGGGTTTTCATGGTTTATTTGTTTTTTTCCTGTGCCATTTTCAAGGCATAGGTGGTTGTGTAATATTTTGCTATCATACACGGTACTTCCCATTCCGGAAGCCCGTTTTTCAAGTATTGCAGAAAGTTTTCCATCACCTGCTCGAAATGAGCTTCATGCCCGTTGCGGTAGGTTTCGGGGATATGTACTTCCCACGTATCTTCTTCTATTTTATGAAGGGTAACGCCCGGATATTTTCGGGCAATAACAGATATGGATTCCTGCAAGTCTTTTTCGTACGACAACTTGTCGATTCCTTCTGCCGCTTTTATATAGAGGGCCGGTTTGTAACCTTGTTCTTTTCCCTGTTTGATAATTAAATGCGCCTTGCTCCCTTTCATGATGGAGTAATGTGTATCACCGCCTCCTTCGGGGTAACTGTAATTCCAGAGAACAGAAACCTTGGCATGTACGTCCTTTATTTTGTAGGAAATGTCTCCGTTGGCATATACGTGAAGTGTGTCTGCGGAAACATCTTTCTGCAAAAAAGCGGGATACGCATCCAATCCCGTTACATCTTTAAATTGTTCCGGCGTAAGAGCCGTACTCCGGGAATGGGCGTCCAGCAGTTTGATGTCTTTCCGGTAATCGATGGGTTGTTCGGGGAAAAGCTCCCATTGCACAAGATCGACCAAATGCGTGGTTACATCCACCAGACCGGCTCCTTGCTGCGCTACATCGAAAAACCAGGCCGGACGCTTGAGCGGACTTCCGGAAACGGTTTTGAGGAAGTGGTGCACACTTTCTTTCACAACGGCCGGCTCGTCGGCTGTTCCCGTTTGTTGCTCACCATATACGGTGGGCAAAAGGGAAAACTCTTTTTGCAGAATCGTTGCAATTTCAAACCGTTCCGTCATGATATCGTAAAGCAATACACCGTTTTGCTCTGCTATACGGAAACTCTCTTTCAGCTTTTCGAAATCGTCTGTATGGATGGCCATCGGTTTATCTGCCAATACATGTATGCCGCCGGATACCGCTTGCCTGATATATTCGGTTTTCCTTTCGTTATTACCGGCGGTAATCAGTACGTTACCTTTTTTTTCCGACAACATTTTCTCCATATAATCTTCGCCGGTATATACCATCTCATTCCATTGCGTAGGACTATCCGTACGGGTATTATATTCTTCTATTTTTTTCAAGTGTTCCTGTAGTTCATCTCCTTCGGGAGCATAGACATACACATCCTTGGATACTTGCGGATACGATGTCTTCTGTACCAAAGCCGCATGAAAATGTCCTGGGGCAAGTGTGATGAGTTTTACTTCATCTCCGGAGTTTGTATTTTTCTTTGTTGGCATGGTGCATGATGTATTCAATAAAATCAGGCCGGCGATAATAGCGAAACAAGGTTTCATATCATTCTCTTTATTTTATAGTTACTTTCGGAGGATAGGCAAAGTCGTTCCAGAGTCGGTCGGCTTGTTGGGGCGTCATTTCGCCTTCGTATGCCAGGAGCCTGTACCTTAATATATAATGTACGTTGGGCTGAAGTTCCCAATCTTTGTTTTTGGTGGGAGCAAAGTTGATAAAAGCATCTCCTCGCCCTCCGTTGGCATTTTCGTCCCAGATACGCAG
This sequence comes from Tannerellaceae bacterium, assembly GCA_031284375.1. Taxonomy (GTDB): domain Bacteria; phylum Bacteroidota; class Bacteroidia; order Bacteroidales; family Tannerellaceae; genus DFXE01. Next base: position 4,749 of record JAISZY010000255.1, read on the forward strand.
AGGTTCGGGAGCATTATAGTTGTCGGGATGCCCCAGGAAGAGTAAGCCCGAACGACCGGTAGCCGTAGCTCCTGTGATAAATATCCAGCGAGCTGTTGTACCGTCGATTTCCTGACGGGTTTTCCCCTCGGAGGTAAGCATCTCGCAGTTTTCTTTTGTCCATTCCGCCGTTGCCCTGTAACCCAGTCCGGCATAACGATAAGCCTGCAATAATACAGGTAGAGAGGTAGAAGGCAGTAGATGCGACTCGAAATCCCACAGAAAGCCGTCGGGAACATTCCATGTTTTTATTTTCCAGGATTCATTCATGATAATCTTTTCTTCTTCCGGCTTAAAGATGTAATGGTCTAAGGTAGCCGTGTATCCGCAAAAAACATCTCCTCTGAATGTCTTGTCTATGCTCCGTGCACGAACGGTTCCGGTTTTGTCGCCAATGTTCCACAAGTCGTAGAGCTTACCGTCGTATATCACATGTGTCCAAGGATTCCATATACCGAAATGATGCCGATGGTCTTGCGGTTGGATATTGGTGAGGACATGGCCGGAGGGCGAATAAGCCGGATGAATAAAACCGCTTCGTCCGAAGGCCGGATCCGTACCTTCCGGGGGGTCAAGATGAGCGTAGTAGTATTCCAGCGCCGGTTTGCCGGCCTTCTTTAGCACCAAAGTCTTTTGCGTATCTTCTATGTCCATAGAAAATGAACCTTCCGGATTCTTTTCTTTTATTTCGGCCACAAACGTACGGGAACTGCCGGCTGGGGTGGCGCCGTCTAATATCCAGTACAAGATGGGTGGTTCTCCTTCTTCCAACGCACATTGAGAGGGTGTTTCCCTCTTCTTCCCGTCCGTTAGTTCATACAATACGATGGCGGAAGATTCGTCGGGTTTCAGAACGGAGATATCGGCAGATACAACGCAGTCTGTGCGATTGTAATCGCCGGCCTGAACAATCAGGGTAATTTCCTTCGTTGTGCAAGACGCCAAAGCGCTTGCAGAAGCTATAACCAGGATAGATAGAATTTTCATTTTCAGAGGTATAACATTAAGGGACTCTATATTAAAAATTGTAAGGATATCTATGAGGCCTTGCTATCATGGCATTGGCTTCGTCGTCGTTTTTGAATCGTTCCAATATCGGGTCCCAATACAGTTTACGATTCAACTTCATGGCGATGTGTTGCAACAAGCAAGACGTGCACGAACGATGAGCCACTTCGGCGGGCGTAATATTTTTGATACCGGTGCGGATGCTTTCCAACCAATTGCCGTGATGGTCGGCGCTTACATAGAGGCGAACCGGATCGTTGTCGGTGAGCGGCGACAGGATTTTTGGGTTGGAAGCCTGAAGGGCTTCCGATTTGGCGCTTATCGGTTCGTTCGGAGAAGCCTGATAGTCGCCGCGGCTGACAAATATCCAACCTTCCGTACCTATAAACAGCAATCCGTTGGGTTTGTCGGCGCTGTCGGTAGTTCCGTTTACAATGACTCCGTTGTCGTAAAGCATTTCCGTTTCGTACGGGCCATGTACGTTCCATAAACCTTCTTTGGGAAATTCGGCCTTGCCCGATATTTCTATCGGGCCGCTGTATTCTTTGTCCATTGCCCAATGTGCGATGTCAAAGTGATGAGCGCCCCAACCGGTAATCATTCCGGCGCCAAATTGTTCGCAGCGCAACCATCCGGGGCGGTCGTATCCCTGTTGCGGATGTACGCGGTCTACCGTGTAGGGGACATAAGGCGTTTGTCCCAGCCACATATCGTAATTAAATCCTTTCGGTATGGGCATTTCTTCGGGATTGCCTCCCGGAGGATCGCCCGGCAAGCGGACTTCAATGCGTTTCAGTTGGCCGATGCGTCCGTTGCGCACTAATTCGCAGGCTACGCGAAACTGTTCCATAGAGCGTTGCTGACTTCCTATTTGCAAAATACGTCCCGTTGCATTTACCGCATCGCTCATTTTGCGTCCTTCGTCTATGGTTAGCGAGGTTGGTTTTTGCAAGTAGACATGTTTGCCGGCGCGAACAGCGTCTATGGCATTCTTGGCATGCCAATGATCCGGGGTGCTGATTAATACGGCATCCACTTCTTTATCGGCCAATAAATCTCTGTAATCCTGATAGGTCTTTACCCCGCTATACGGCCGGCCGTTTTTCTTTGCGTAATACGCTTCTACGTATTTCTTTCCGTCTTCCGCCCGAAGCGTGTCTAAATCGGCCACCGCAATGATACGGGCAAAGTCGTACTTCAGTACGCCGGGCATGTCGTGAACCCGCGAGATCCGGCCGGTTCCTATAGCTCCGATGTTGATACGGTTGGATGGTGCATTAGGGCCTAAAACAGAGGCCGGAACAATGTTTGGAACGATAAACAGGCTCGCTCCCGCCGTTAGTGATTTTCTGATAAAATTCCGTCGAGTAATCATGGTAATATCTGTTAGAGCTGTAAATGATACCCCACAAAGATAGAACTTTTGAACATTGTCTCCAAAAATATTCTTTTCTTAGCAGAGATAAACGTATTTTTAATTTGTTTAAGATGACCCTTGCCCTCAGGGCACATATAGCAAATTGTCAAAAATAGCAAATTGTCAGATTTTGCATCGAAAAAAATCGTTTTTTTGCCGCCAAACTCTCCGTAAATCCTAAAAAACGCTGGGATTTGAAGGTTTGAAAAATACAAAATGCTGTATATATTATAGTATGATTGTCTTTGAGATGTATGGATATCGGAACAAACAACGGCAAGACATATATTTAGACATAAATAACGAAATATGATATTTCCCTCCATAGCGCCCAAAAGCCCATTTGGCTTCATAAAAAATGTTATATATAGGTGAAATTTTCATGATTCACCATGTCTTCAAATTTTCTTTAGCATGTCTCCGGAGAGTCATTGTAATGATTTTAAAAATCATCACAATGAAGTCTTGCAGACATTACAATGATTTCCGGAAAATATTACAATGTTTTTCCGGAAACATCCGCATCAAATTACCAAAAGATGCAGAATCACTTTCATAAAATAGTAAATGTTGAAAAATTAACTTTAAGTTACACTATCAAAATAATAGTGTACACTTTGCTTTGTAATCAAATAGCACACATATTAAGTTTTTTTAGCGAAACTCCTCATCCTGTATATATGTCCTTTCAGGAAGAATAGGCTCTGCCTGCGTCGGGCTAAACGCGAAGCTCCCGCTTCGCAAACAAGGCGGCACATCCTTGTTTTGCTCAAATCCACGACGCGGGTGTTCGAAAAGTGTACAACGCGAAAGGAGAAAAAACCTGGGAGGCGCAGTTGGATATTTACGGCAGGGTACGTACCTTTGTCGGGTGTTCTTTGAGTGATTGTCCGTTCCGGTATCAGGGGCAGTACGAGGATGCGGAGACCGGTTTATATTACAATCGGTTTAGGTATTACTCGCCGGAGGAGGGGATGTATTTGAGCCAGTACCCGATAGGGCTGGCGGGGAATAATCCAACTTTGTACGGGTATGTGAAAAATCCAAATTTACTTGTAGATTTTGTTGGATTAAGTAAAAATTCAGCCGAAAATGGAATTTGGTTACCGGGAACAGAAGCAGATAGAATATCTGGCGCAAAAACTACTGCACATAAAGGGCAAGGAGTTCATGGTGATGCTTATAAACAGGA
>JAISZY010000021.1 GCA_031284375.1 Tannerellaceae bacterium
ACTTGGCCGGAAATAACCACTATCGGGGTCGAATCCATCATCGCATCGGCAATACCCGTAATGGTATTGGTTGCTCCGGGCCCCGAAGTAACCAACACAACGCCCGTTTTGCCTGAAACCCGGGCATATCCCTGTGCCGCGTGGGTAGCTCCTTGCTCGTGTCGCACAAGGATATGCTTCAGGCGGTCGTTATAATCATACAAACAATCGTAAAGGGGGATGACTTGTCCTCCGGGATACCCAAAAATCGTATCCGCCCCTTCGGCAATCAATGTCCGGAGTAAAGCCTCCGAACCGGTTATCACATGCTTATCCATATATATTCATTCGTTCTTTTCTTTATAATTTGCTAATCTACGATTCTTACGGCTCCTTTATCGGCCGACGAAACCATGCCGGCATACGCCCGGAGCGCCCGGCTAATCGTTCGATTCCGATTGGGGGTAAAGGCTTTGCTTCCCTTAGATTCTTCTTCTCTCCGTCGCGCCTCCAATCCGGCCTCGCTCAAACGCACGTTTATCCGGCGCGAAGGAATATCTATCTCTATCACATCGCCGTTCCGTACAAGGGCAATTGCTCCGCCGGCCGCAGCTTCGGGAGAAACGTGTCCGATAGACAAACCGGATGTTCCTCCGCTGAAACGCCCATCGGTAATCAGTGCACACGACTTCCCCAAATGACGACTTTTGATGTACGAAGTAGGGTAAAGCATTTCTTGCATGCCCGGCCCGCCCTTGGGGCCTTCGTAGAGAATAACAACCACGTCGCCGGAAACGACTTCTCCGCTTAAAATTCCCTCACAAGCTGCTTCTTGCGAATGAAACACTTTGGCAGGGCCGGAAAAACGAAAGATGCTCTCGTCTACGCCGGCAGTCTTTACCACACAACCGTCTTTTGCTATATTGCCATACAAAACGGCCAAACCTCCATCTTTTACGTAAGCGTGCGCTAAGTCGCGGATGCAACCGTCAGAACGGTCTATATCCGGTTTTTCAAAATAGACTTCCTGCGAACCCATCGACAAATTAAATCTTTTTGCCGGCGCACTCCGGTAAAGACAAAGCGCTTCTTCCGTTACACCGGGCGAAGTAACGGCATATCGTTCGGTGATTTCGGCCAAAGTGAATCCGTCTACCCGCTTCACAGAGCCGTCTATCAATTGAGCGATTCGTAATTCGTGCAAGATAGCAATAACGCCTCCGGCGCGATTCACATCTTGTATATGATACAGGGGGGTATTGGGCGCTACTTTGCAAAGAACAGGCGTTTTGCGTGAAAGAGAATCGATATCTTTCATGGTAAAATCGACTTCTGCCTCGCGCGCTACGGCCAACAAATGGAGAACGGTATTGGTAGAACCGCCCATAGCGATATCCAACGCCATAGCGTTGAGAAAGGCCATGCGAGAAGCAATTTTCCGAGGTAAGACGGATTCATCGCCTTCAAAATAGTATTTATATGTGTTTTCCACGATTAATCGGGCTGCTTTCCGAAAAAGAGCTATGCGATTGGCATGGGTAGCTACGATTGTACCATTGCCCGGCAACGAAAGACCGATGGCCTCCGTCAGACAGTTCATCGAATTGGCAGTAAACATACCGGAACAGCTTCCGCAACCAGGGCAGGCGGCACGTTCTATCTTTTCTATTTCGTCATCACTTACGGATTCATCGGCAGCTTGTATCATCGCATCAATTAAATCAAGATGCCGATTATCCAGTTCTCCTGCTTCCATCGGACCACCGGAAACAAAAACCGCCGGGATATTCAGTCGCATGGCAGCCATCAGCATCCCCGGCGTAATCTTGTCGCAATTGCTGATGCACACCATGGCGTCGGCCCGATGAGCGTTTATCATATATTCTACGCTATCGGCAATCAAATCGCGAGACGGGAGAGAATACAGCATCCCTTCATGCCCCATCGCAATACCGTCGTCGATAGCAATGGTATGAAATTCGGCGGCAAAGCAACCTTGTTTCTCAATTTCGTTTTTTACCAATTGCCCTATTTCATGCAAATGCACATGTCCCGGCACAAATTGCGTAAAGGAATTGACAACGGCAATGATGGGTTTACCCATTTGTTCTTCCGTCATCCCGTTCGCTCGCCAAAGGGCTCTCGCCCCGGCCATCCGTCTTCCTTGCGTACTGTCGGCGCTTCTCAATTTGTTTTTCATTTTATGTCCATATAGTCATTAAAAAAGCCCTTCTCTATGATGGAGAAAGGCTTCAGAATTATTTTACCTGCTTATAACTTCTTGCATACCTTTCTCCTCACCTGCTAATGCTTAGAAGGACTGCCACGACGAGAAGAATATTATGTAAAAAGTTGTTTGTCATATCCGAATCTTCTGAAAAGAACGCTGCAAATGTAGAACAATAATTCATACCTCCAAAGAAATCAAAACAATTTTATCTGTTCTTCTTTCAAATTATAGTTGAAACCGAATCAAAATACAATAAAATATAAACGGAAGCGGTCCGGCGTCTTCGGCGTTTGTATTTTATCCGAGAGACATTTGTAACAATTCCTTTCCTTTTTCGGTTGTAAAGTATGTTTGCAGAGGGCTGGAGGGCTTTGTCGGGATGCGCATGGCCAACAGACCTTCTTTCAGCAAGGGACGGAGAATGTTTTTCCTGAACCGGGTGCGGTTAGACTGCCGGGTAATCCGCATCATATCCTGTATGGGAAGAGGTTTCATACAAGCTTCCAAAACAGATTCCGCCTTATCTATATAGGAAACGTCTACTTCAATATCGGGATAGGCAATCAACAGCCGGGAGTCATACAGCAGCCCTCTTCTATAACTCTCGGCAGAAGGCTCAGGGCTGGAGGGGGGGAGAGCAGCGCCCTTCGCCTCCGACGGGAACAAACTCAGGTCGTCCAATCCTTCTTCATTTCCATAAGTAATTGAGAAGACAAATCTCCCTTCTTGTATATTTAATTCTATCTCAAAACTCTTATCGTAGAAAGGGGCATACTTCCGAATGTTTTTCTTCCCCGAACCACGTTCTTCTATCCACCCCATCTCTTGAAATACCTGGGTAATAAGCGGATTCTTTGTTTGAATCTCAAGAGAATCGAAGGTGGTGTGTCTATCGCCAAAGGAAGAAACTCCATTCTCGGTAATGACTTTGTCGGAGAAGATAAGCAGCCGGCAGGGAGATTGGCAAGTATACTCCCGATGCACAATCATATTGGTTACGATTTCACTCAATAACTTTTCCCGGATGTTAACGGAAGTTGTCCCTTTGTTTAATACTCTTTTCGGCAGATTACGCTGAATAAACTTCATCAAGCGGGAATAAGAAGTAATCAGATTGGAGAAAATGATGTCCCGGTCGTCATATCGTCTTTCCGGATAATCGGAAGTAAGCTGGGAAAACTTGTCATAGCTGACGTTTCTGTAAATAGCGTCTGTGCGATAAGTAACCGGGCTATAATTATGTATTGTTTCCTCTTTACCGAACAACAGAACTGCCGCCAGTACGAAGCCCTCCTTATCACTTATCGGGTCTTTGCCCCAAAATCCGTTCGTATGCAACAATTCTTCGTCAGACAGCGACAGCCAAGGATGATCCGGACGAACAACCGCAATATGTTTACGCATCGTATAAAAAGCCATCTCGTCCAATTCCGACATCCGCAAAAAAGGACAAACAATGTTTTCCGAAGACTCGTTCCGTTTCCGCAAATAAAGGTTTTCTATCAAACTATAACTATACGTAATGTCGCAAACATCCCTTCCTACCCGGTCGTACACCTTATTCTTATAGCGATGTACCTGCAAGCTTTGCGGAATGTCGATGTAAAACAACTTTCTTCCGTTCATTTCAACGACTTGAGGCGTTAAAGGGAAAGAAGGAGAAAACTCATGCTCCATTGCGTAGGCGAATTTTTTAAGCATATTCTCAATGAACATTTCCGCCACTCCAACAATTTTTCCAAAATCGTGCACACCAACAATTAAGCAGCCTCCTTCCTTATTAAAAAAAGAACAAATCGACTGAAATACGGAATCCGTCAATTCCGTAGTACACTTACTAAATTCAACAAAAGGACTTTCTCCTCTACTAATAATCAGTTTTAACTCCTTAACATCCATATAAGTATACCCTCCTATTATAAGAACCAACTCCTTGTTCGCGAAAGCTCTTAGTTTTATGCTGAAGGATTAGCGCTTAAAGATACAAAGTATTTCTAAAAATACACATGTAAAAGACAAAAACATGCCATTTCGTAGTACCCAAGAGACAGAAATATCCGGATTATTCGTTTTTAGATATGGAGCAACGTAGTATTTATCTTTTTTTACGCCAGGGTTTTCCTTTACTCTTTTCGTGTTTGTCAAAACGATCGTAAAAATGCGGGGCTTTGCCGCGTTCGCGTTCCTGATTCTTTTTACGACCTTCCGTTTCTCCTTTTTTATCCTGCGCCGGCTCTACCGAGATACGGCGCCCGTCTATCTCAAAGGCATTCATCCGGGTCATTACACGTTGCGATTCTCTTTCTTCTACCTCAAAAAAAGAAAAACTATCGCGCAAATCAATTTTACCGATGCGCACCTTACCCGGCACACATTTATTTACCAGCTCAATCAGTTGATTCGGATACAAGCCGTCCGACTTGCCAAAGTTGATGAAAAAACGTGCAAAACCGGCCTCTGCCTTCCGCACATTGCGCTCGCCCGGCGCTTTCTTGGTTTTTTCCGGATGTTCATCCACCGGCCGGATATCTCCGGCTCCTTTGTAATAGTCAATCATACGGTTAAATTCGAGAGATACCACCCGTTTGATGATATCTTCCTTATCGAGCCATTCCAGCTTGCGGAAGATAGGGGGCATCAAGGTAGCGATCTCCTCTTCGTCTACCTCCACTTTTTCTATCTGGTCGATAAGGTTAAACATCTGCTTTTCGCAAATGGCTTTTCCTTCGGGTATGTCGCCTTTATCAAACTTTTTATTGATGGAACGTTCTATGTCCCGTATTTTTCCTTTCTCTTTCACATGGCAGATAGAGATGGAGATGCCGGTCTTTCCGGCGCGTCCGGTACGTCCGCTACGGTGGGTGTACAATTCGGCGTCGTCCGGCAAGCCATAATTAATCACATGCGTCAGGTCGTCTACATCAAGCCCGCGGGCGGCCACATCGGTAGCCACCAGCAATTGGAGGTTCTTTATGCGGAATTTCTGCATCACATAGTCGCGTTGCGCCTGACTAAGTTCTCCGTGCAAGGAATCCGCATTATAACCGTCTTGTATTAATTTATCGGCAATTTCCTGAGTTTCTTTGCGGGTACGGCAGAAAATAATGCCGTAAATATTCGGATAATAGTCGGCAATACGTTTCAACGCCAAGTATTTGTCCTGCGCCCTCACCATATAGTAAATATGGCGGATGTTTTTGTTTCCCTCGTTTTTCTTTCCGATAACAATTTCTTTCGGTTCCCGCATATATTTACGGGTAATCAAAGCTATTTCCTGCGGCATGGTAGCCGAGAACAGCAACATATTTTTCGAAGCCGGCACTTCGGCAAGGATGGCATTGATGCTATCCGAAAAGCCCATATTGAGCATTTCGTCCGCTTCGTCGAGAATAACGTTTTTAATGAGGTTCAAATTTACCGTTTTTCGATTCATTAAATCCAGCAGACGCCCCGGCGTCGCCACGACGACATGTACGCCTCTTTTAAGCGTTTTAATCTGACTTTCAATGCTGGATCCTCCATATACCGGCAAGATTTTGAGTTGCTCCATATATTTGGAGTAATCGTTCAGGTCGTCGGCAATCTGTAAGCATAATTCGCGGGTAGGACATAAAATAAGTGTTTGAGGCTGTGCAACGGCTACATCCGTTTTCTGCAAGACAGGCAGTCCGAATGCCGCCGTCTTTCCTGTACCTGTTTGCGCTAAAGCGATTACGTCGTTATCTTCGCCCAATAAAAGAGGAATCACTTCCTCCTGTACCGGCATGGGTGATTCAAAACCCATTTCGAGGATTGCCTTGATAATAGGCGCGGCAATCCCTAATTCTTCAAATGTTTTCAATGTAATTTTGTATGTGTAAAATATTTTAGGAGCGCAAAGATAGGTAATTTATTTGGTATCAACTCAAAAAAGCAATATATCTTTTAGTTTTCTCCTCTGTTTTTCCGTTAGTTGCATCTCTTCGCTCAGGTATTGATTTACGGAACCATATTCTTTTTTGATTTTCCGTAATACGGTATCTAGAAAAGTTTCATGGGCCGAAAGGATGATGGTCATGGCTTCCTGAGCGTCGGTATCCAAACCTTGCACTAAGGAGGCATAGCGTGTCAGGTCTACATAGTTGTTGGTGGCCACATAATCGCTGAAAATCGTTTCTTCGGGTATATCCAAGGCCGAGAGCAGGAGGGAAGCAAGGAAACCGGTGCGGTCTTTCCCCATCGAGCAATGGAAAAGAATCGGATAATTCTCTTCGTCCAAGAAGAGTTGCAACGCCTGGGCAAAAGCCCGCGCATTATCCGGCTCCATAAACTGAAGGTATACATCCTGCATGAACAACGAGCCGTCTCCTTTGCGTACCTGCCCGCCCATGATGCGCTCCATAATGTCTTCCATATCCACCGAAATAGGGAGATGCACTACCCGCGCTCCGGAATAACGATCCGGCAAACCGGCCGCTTCATGCTCCGTGCGCAGGTCGATAATTGTTTTGATTCTTAATTTATCCAAGCGGAGGGTATCCCGTTCGCTCAGCCGGCCGATGTCGCCCGAACGATATACCTTGCCCCAGCGCACAGACTGAGCGCGTTCCGAATGATAGCCGCCCATATCGCGGAAATTCCGTATGCTGTCCATCTGAAGCGAACGCGCCGCCACGATTCGTTCGTAGGTATCGTCGAAAGAAAGGCGGAAATACTTGCGCGAGATATTATCATTGGTCACATACGTCATCACCCCGTCGCGAACGGAGGCATAACCGGCAGGCATGGATTGGCTCATATCGGAATGATCGGAAACATACAGCCTCATCAAACCGCCCGTTTCCGGACTCATTTCCCATTTAAGCACATAGTTTCCTATCCCGTCGCGCTGACAAAGCACCTGGATATCCGGTTCCGGAGAAATACATCCCGCCAGAAAAAAAATGCTTCCTAATTTAAGCCATATTTTTGCGCTCATACTTGTTATACGCCAAGAGTTCGGCAAAATTAGCAAAAACTCACCCTACTTATCCGTAGTTAATAATATTTAAGACTGTTTCTCATGAGGGAAGCGTGTAAGCTTCTGCAAATTCTTTCGATATGTAATTATCCCGGCTCAAACAGGATTCCGTAGCTAAGTCTACGCCGCAACGGAGAATTTTCTCCCAGGCGTCTTTACCAAGGGTATACAAGTCGTTGAGGCCTACCTGATACTTCAGCAGGCCATAAAGTAAACCGGCATTAAAATTATCGCCTGCCCCGATGGTACTTACAGGAACAATGGGGGATACCCCGAAACGGGTAGAGAACGCAGAGGTGAAAAGCGTAATGTCTCCGGAGCCTTGCGTGCCCACAAAGTGAGGGCAATAAAACCGGACATGCTCCCGGTAGATACGTTCCATATCACGGACGCCGAACACTTGAAAAAAGTCTTCGTCCGAACCGCGTATGATATCGGCGTATTCAAAATTTTCAATCATCGCCGACCGCAGGCGGACGATTTCGTGGGCGTGGGCGCTACGGAAATTCAGGTCGTAATAGATAATCGCTTTCCGTTCGCGGGCATATTCCAGAAGTTCCAGGATACGTTCCCTCAGCGCCGGATTCAGGGCATAGTAAGAGCCGAAAATAAAAATATCGTCTGCTTCTATCCGGGGGATAGGTATTTCCAACCGTTGGTTGGGATAATCTTTATAAAAAATATACTCGGCATTATTTTCGTCGTTAAGAAAAGCCAGGGATATGGGGCTTTTGCCGTCGGGAAAACAGTCTACATGCTGCGTCGGGATATGGTTTTCTTCCATAAAGGAACGGATCATCTCCCCCACTTTATCGTTTCCCAGCTCGCTGATAAATACCAAAGGGACGCCCAGACGCCCCAGCGAAACAAAGCCATTAAAGACAGACCCTCCCGGAACCGCCGCCTGGGGTTGTCCGTTTTTAAAGAGGATATCCAATATGGTCTCTCCTACTCCTATTATTTTTCTCATCTTTTATTCTCCCGTAATTTATGGTATGCAAATATATCTGTTTTTTTTTATCTGCGTTGATACGCCCGCCTCATCCACCGGAGGGCTACGACTCCGCATCCGGCCGCCGCGACTATCCACCATAGTCGCCAAGGAGACTTTCCCTCGCTTTGAACCATGCGCCAAGCCTCCGCTTCCGTTTCCTTCCGGCTCCGCTCTTCTTTCCCGGCGGAGAGAGAGGAAGAGGCCTCTTTCCGGCTTTCTTCCTCCGCCCGAATCCGCGTTACCGAGCGTACAAAGGGTTGGGAAAAGCTGTCCGGAGCCATAAACTCGATATGCTGCACTTCTACTTTCCGGGTCAGCCATTCCCGCGCCAGGTTTTGCGCCTGCAAACTGTCTGTGCGCAGCGTCTCTATTCGTTCCGTTTCCCGGTAGCGGGAACGTTGCTGTTTTTTCACTCCGCAACTCCAGAGCAAAAAACAAAGAATCAAGGGATAACCGGCTATCGGAAAACCATCTTTCTTCATTTCTCCTCCGCGCTTAATCGTGTATTATCACCTGCCCGCGGTTCCATTCTTTCCGGAGCGACAGATGCAGGAAATTCCGTTTCCGGTACAGGATGGCCTGGTCGAAAGGAATTTTATGCGCCAGCAATACGCCCAGTAGTTGCAGGATATCGCCGGCCGTGCAGTCGGCCGCTTCGCCTTTGGTATGCTGGCTCGAAGGCTTTCCTCCCACCCGCGTATTCAACTCCGGGCAGCGGTAACCGCTGCTGATGCGTACCGGGGCGCCGTAAGCCTGCCGGAGCGGCTCCAGCGTCCGTTTCACCAATGCTTCGACCGACCGACGGCTCTCGTCGTCGGGCATATTCCTTATCGCCTGTTTTTCGGCTGTTTCGCTGTAAATCATCTCTTCCCAATCAAAATGTTCGCTCAACCTGCCGGCGGGCATGTCTTGTCTTTCTTCCATCATGCGTCTACTCT
>JAISZY010000181.1 GCA_031284375.1 Tannerellaceae bacterium
AATACTTGCCTTCCGCCCAATTCTGTTTATCTCCTTTCTCCCAAATAACAATGCCTTCGTGTCCATCGGAGGGAGCGATTTTCAGTACCTGTGTTCCGAAGATTTTACTGTCCGCAACACAAGTACTGTCCGGATAGCGTGCTGCAATCTTTTTCAAATCGAATGCTTGGATGCCTTCCTCGTTCTGCCGGGAGCACGACAGGATGAAAAGAAACAACAACACAATCTTGCTTGCTGTTTTAATTGATAATTTATTCATGAAATCTATTTTACAATGCCCTGCGGGGCATAGGGTTTACCTAATACAACGTGAGTTCGACGTAAGAAAAGTAGAGAAAGATTAGGAATATAGCGAAAAAATCAGTAAATTTAAAGAGCTGAAAACTATATTATTTACTAATAATTCCGCTATGATTTCCAACCACAAAGTTACAGAAATTTATTTCATCATTGACGAATTTTACAAAGAATTTGATAAACTGAGTAGGGATCACTCGATCACTCGCTGCAAGAAGCAAAAACAAGGAAAACATTTTACGAAAAGTCGTAAGTCGTAATTTGAAATTCGTAATTGCATTGTATCTTTACTTCATCTTTAACGCAATTTATATGAACGAAGAAACACATAACAAAGTTCGGTTTATTACCTTTATGATTGCCCCATTTGCCAAAGCTTACAAAATAGGCAAGCGTGAAGCATACATCTATTTGCGTCAATGCGGCGGTTTCGATTATCTGAAAAATCATTGGAGGGCGCTGCATATTCAAAATCCGTTTTGGGTTGAACGGGAAATGTTTGCCGTTTGCCGCAAAAATGGAGGTTTGCGATGAAAGCCTATCATGGCAGCGATGTGAAAATAAAAACCATTGACTTGTCAAAATGCAGGATTGGAACTGATTTTGGACGAGGCTTTTATGTTACAAAATATTTGAAACAAGCCGAAGATATTGCTGCTCGCGTGGCTTCATGGCACGACACGGCGCCGGTTATTACCGAATTTGAAATCAATGAGTATGTTTTTGAAGATAAGGATTTTAAGGAATTGCGATTTAAAAAGCCAATGCACCGGGTTTGTTTCTGTACAACCGCTTCACTGCAAATGCTTTCGTTTGTTACAAACAAAAACGATTCAAAAATTCTCCAAATAGAAGATTTGCTCGTAGAACAACTAATGATTGATAATTAAATAGATGAAACACAAGCTGCGGATATATTTTACCGTTCGGATACATTTTCCCGGTTGGACGACGAAAGCACAGAACTTTATAATCGTCCATGGCAAGAAATATATGAAATGCTGAAAAAAGAATTGAAGACGTAAGAACAGCATATATTTCAACGACTTATTACAAAAGCGCGTAAACCAATTTCAAAAAGGTTTGCGCGCTTTTTTTTGTGCAAAAAACAAAAACGGGCAGTTCCGCTTTAAAAAGTGCGAAATGCCGGCAAATCATTTTGTAAGAACGTAATTATCACCCTCATTTTTCGCCCATTTCCGACAAGAAAAACTTATTAAAGCAGACTCATACTTTATTATTGCTCAATTGGAAAAACCTTTGCTTGGGCGCAGGCTCTTCCCAATGAGCGCCTACTAAATAAAAAAGAGTAACTACTCGTTTGCAATTTAGTAGTTACTAAAATAAAAAGAGTAGCTACTAAAAATAAAAAGAGTAGTTACTCATTTTGGGCGGTTGCCTATACTTTTGTAAATTTCTCCGCATCAAACATTTCACGTAGCTTCACAATTTTAACAGGCAAACACGTAAAAAGTATTTTTAGAAAAGCGGCGATTGCGGCAATCGCCGTGATAACAATGAGCCTATCCGCCTAATTCTCAACATCTCTTTTACGTTTCAATGCTTCGAGGAAATAATAATCGGCATAGTTCAAAGGAACGTCGATTTCGCTGTTATGCGGAATGCTGCCCACGCTGTGCATCAGGAGGAAATGGCCGTTTGTGCCCGGTTCGGCGCGATAAGCAGGCGATGAGAGGCTTTGCATGATCCGGTCGGCATATTCTTTATATTGTTGCGGATTGTCTACGTCCATCGTGCTGATTTCATATAAAGCGGAAGCCATCACCGCTGCGGATGAAGCGTCGCGGTATTCATTCGGGATATTCGGCGCATCCATATCCCAGTAAGGGATCAAGTCTTCGGGCATGTTACGGTGAAACCGCATAAAATCGAACGCTTTCAATGCCATGTCAATGTATTTCCGGTCGCCCGTTTCGCGGTAGCAGACCGTGAATCCGTAGATCGCCCAGGCTTGCCCGCGGCTCCAGGCCGATTCATGGGCATAGCCCTGCGCCGTATGGCGGTTACGGACGGAGCCATCCCCCATGCTGTAGTCTATCACGTGGTAACTGCTTCCATCGGGACGGAACTGTTCTTTCAGCGTCCTGTCGGCATGGGAAACGGCAATCTCACGGAAAGAGGGATTGCCTGACAGTTTGGCCGCTTCGAATAACAATTCCAGATTCATCATATTATCGATGATCACCGGACATTCCCATCCGCGTTCCGATTGCCATCCCCTGATTACATCCCATGATTGCAGGACGCCGGCAACCGGGCGGAAACGGGTGGAGAGGGATTTCGCACCCTGGATAATGATCTCCTTGTATTCGGGTTCGCCGGTTAAACGTAATCCATTCCCGAAGCTGCAATAGATCATGAACCCTACATCATGGTGCCAGGTGAGATTCTTGGCTTCTTCTACGGCTTTTGAATAGATATGCGCCAGAGGACGATAGAACTCATCTCCGGTCAACTCATAGAGATACCACACCGAACCGGGGAAAAATCCGCTGCGCCAGTCGGCAAAGTTACAGTAGTAGACATTGCCGTCTTGCTTTAATGTTACCGGATTCAGGAATTTGTCGCTCGCCTCAATCGCTTCGATCTCTCTGCCGATCTGGCCGACTGCAAAATCTATATTTTCCCGGATAAAGTAGTTTTCCTCTTTTGTCCCTGTACCGCATGAAACCAGTGCGAGCGCAAATACCCACATCGCTAAACCTTTCATTCTTATTTTACTTTATTTTATGGATGGTGTATGTGTATGCTCCCGAAGAGATTACTTTTTTTGCCTTCTGCGAGACACGATATATCTCATAGCCTTCTGCCCCATAACGATAGATCAACGGGCCGTTGCCGCCGCCTTTTGCCGCGGCGTCCGCGAAATTCGCTAAAAATAGGGAGATGTTATTTCGTTTGATAAATCCTTACATAGTCCACTCTAAATTCCACAGGCAAGCAACCCGGATCTAATTTCCCGCCCAGGGTTCTCTCCGTGGAAGCGCCCAGCGCCAAATTAAGGAGAATGGAATACTTCTGCCGGAACGGATTAGGTGAGATATTAGAGATGTCCACAATATGGGTTACTATATTGTCGATAGCGAATACCAACCGGTTCTCATTCCAATCCAGGCTGTAAACATAAAACTTGTCGGAATAGTCTTTGCTTATTTTCTTAGTTGCCTGTTTGTAGTTTGACGAGCTTTCGCCATAGATGGCATTGTGTATCATTTCCGGCCCTTTGGCGGCATATTCCATAATATCGATTTCGCCGCATTGGGGCCAACCCGCGCCCGTATTCTGGCTGTCGCCTTTTGCCCAGAAAGCGGGCCAGGGGCCTTTTCCTGCCGGGACTTTTGCCTTGATCTCAAATCTGCCGTACTGCCACGAATGTTTCCTATTGGTAATGATACTTGCCGAAGTATAGTAGCCGTCGCTGTATTCCGCTGAGCCGAACGGAGTGGATTCTTTTCGCCCGGTGATAATCAGGTTTCCACCTTGTATTTTGCAGTTTTCGGAACGGTTTTCGGTATAATACTGGATCTCCTCGTTGCGGACAAACCCTTTTTCATAAGTCCAGTCGGCGGTATTCACCATGCCGTCGGTATTAAACTCTTCGGCCCAGACAAGTTTCAACTGGTCTGCGCTTATCAGTTGGTCGCCAACGTTGTATTTCTCTATGGATGGCTTGTCATTATTGTTGTCGTCGGTATCGGGCCAGGGAGTCGGCCCCACAGGCGTTTCTTCTCCCCCACAGGCAATCATAGTTGCCACGAGCAGGATAATTGTATAAAGAATTCTATTCATAATTTAAAGGGATAAGAATGAAACGCCGTCTTCCGGCGTTTCATTCTTTTGAAGTTGTTTTTTAATAATTTTTGATACAGCGGATCAAAGCGCCGCCGTTTTTGTTTTTCTTAGCGGGTTCTGCAACGCCGGCGCCGTTATCTTCTATGTATGTATTGACATTAGTGTCGTTGTAGCTGGGAGAGCTAACCCTCCATACAACCGCCTGGTGGGTTCCCATTGCAGCCGCCGATGACGTTACCGTCATAGAATTAGTACTTGTCCAGTAATATCCGTAAGAGCCGAGGCCCCAGTTCCTGCGGGTACCGCCGTCGATGTCTCCGCCCCAGATACCTTTCCATACGCTTGTTGCGCCTTCACCCCATTTGATACCGTCTAAGCCGATTGCGTTGCGCAGGGTTTTGTACTCATCCACACTTGGGATGTGCCAACCTGATGGAGAGATACCTTGTGTTTTGCTGTAAGCGTCGCCCGTGGAAATATCGGCTTGCTGTACTGCCGCCCGCCAGTTGTAGAAATAACCGCGCCCTGTACGGGGAGGATTTATGTCGCT
The DNA here is from genome assembly GCA_031284375.1 of Tannerellaceae bacterium. Lineage (GTDB taxonomy): Bacteria > Bacteroidota > Bacteroidia > Bacteroidales > Tannerellaceae > DFXE01. The sequence goes on from JAISZY010000181.1 coordinate 4,661, forward strand.
CGATCCGTTAAAGGTGATGTTCACCATGTCGCCGTACAGGCCGGGAATATACTCGCCTGATGTGCCTGCATTGGCAGGGTTGTCGGTAGAGAATGTCTTTTTATCTGCCACAATATCGGGATTCCCACCAAAACGGAGGTCTTCTATCATCCAGTAGCGTCCGTCGGCCATCAGTTGAACGGTATATGTTTTTCCGTCGCGACGGTCGGTCAGCGTCCAGGTATCTCCGGACAGAGCGTCTTCGCAAGGTGAAAATTCGTCGAAATAGATGGTTTCTGTGTTGTTGGGCGAATTACAGGTTGTATAACCGGTTTGCGTAACGGTTACCGTTTTCCTTGCCGAACCGGAAGCGAGAATTACCGTACCCGTACGGTTGGGCGTTTCGGAATTCACATTCTTGGTCACGCTGACTTTCGCCGTGGCATTCTTACCGCTTGCCGGTGAAACGGAAAGCCATGCCGCATCCACAGACGCCGTCCATGTTGCACCGTTGGTTGTTACCACAACGTTGTATGTTCCGCCGAGAGCGTCCGTTTCAATAGTTGTTTTATCAACGTTGATCATGGGTTCCGCTCCCGCCTGTATAACACGTAAGGTGATGGTGCGGTTGGCTTTGGGCAAAACTTCCTTTAACGTGATCGTCGCTATACGCGGATCAACTTCCGTATATTCGGCTACTGTGATGGCGAGCGACTTGCTGCCGTCTATCGTATCTGTTGGAAGGGCATTCAATGCCGCCCATGTTTGGTTGCTCGTTGCCGTCCACCCGTAAGCGGTATTTTGTTGCACGTTCACCGTAAAAACGCCTCCGTTTTTTTCCGTCCGGATGGTATCGTTGGCTATATCGGTAGCAAACGTAGGATTTACCGTGCCGCCGGGCATATTCGGATTCAATTGGTTATCCGCTTCGTCGCAACCCCGGAAAGCCGTCAGGCTTATTGTTGCGAATAGTATTATTGTTAGAAAATTCTTCTTCATATCGTTATCTTTTTAATAGATCCAACCAGGTGTTTTTGTTAAATTGGGGTTTTTATCAACTTCGGCTTTCGGAACGGCCCATACATAATAAAAATCGCCGGGCCATGAAATTTTTACCGAAGCGCTTGCTACTCCCCACGCTCTTTGCGTTCCGTCTTCCGATTTGTCGAACTTCGTTTCTTTCAGTGCGCGCCAACGCATTTCATCGAAAAAGTTTATGCCTTCGTTCACTAATTCGCGGCGGCGTTCGTCGCGAACGTAATTACGGGCTATATCTTTTGAGGCAAAGTTTTCAGCCATTGTAGGCATTTTCACGCGGTCGCGTACCTGTTTTACTTTGCTCTGCGCTTCCGACAGTTGATTCAGTTCAACCAATGCTTCAGCCCACATCAGCAATACATCGGCATAACGGATAAGCGGTTCGTCGATGGGGTTCCACTCCCGGTATTGAAACTCCAGCCCCTCTCCCACAAATTTGCGGTGGAGATAAAACAGGTTCTCGCTGTTAGCCGTGAGATCGGGCAATATACCCGGTATTAAAGCATCCATGCCTACGCCGTTGGTATATGCTTTGCCGGCTGCCCAGGGCCAGCGCATTACGTATTCCGGTTCGTATCCGCTACCTGTTGGGGGATTTGCATCTACTCCTTTTATGGTGTCGTAAGGACAAATGATGCTGTAATGCAAACGCGGATCGCGGTTGGCATACGCCGTAAGAAGCCGGGCTTCGTTGCCTTCTTCCAGATATTGGCTTTTTACCGAAGAAAGCGCCGATCCTAACCTGGCGTTTACTGCGGAGGTAACTTTTGTATGAATTTCTGCTCCATTCCGTTTTGTATCACGCAAAAAGAGTACTTCTCTTTGAGCGGGTGTTAGGGCGTTATAACCTGTAATATAGTCATTCCAATCAAACCTCTTACTTGTGTTGCTGTTTACTTTGACTTCGAATAAATCAGCCATATACGGGCGAACGTGAATATCCGTCCAGCTCCCGGCGTTATCGGCGCCGCCCAATTGGAACGGACTGAGAAATTTACCTCTCTTGATCCCGTATTGTTTGGTTGCTTCTTCAATATACTGAACGCTGAAGATCATTTCGTTGCTGTTTTCATTGGCTACTTTAAACAGTTGTTTGAAATCGACAGGCGCTCCTGTAGGGGAAAACAGGCCATATCCCATTTCTCCTACTTTGGCAAAATCGGCGGCTGCCGCCTGGAAATCGCTTGTGCCGTCCTGTCCTTGCCAGCCTTTGCTTTGCGCCCGGTAAAGATATGCTTTTCCTCTAAGGGCATAAGCTGCTCCTTTGCTTACTTTTCCGTCTGCTTTGTTTACATAATTATTCGGCAGATTCGGTTCGTTGACCGCGTCGGTCAGATCAGTGACGATCTGTTCCCATACATCCATTTCGGGCGATTGCGGCTTTACATACTCATTGGCATTGACATTCTCGGTGTAAAGGGGAACGCCTACGCCATTACCTCCATATAATGCATTCAGATGCAGATAATGCAATGCCCGCAAGAATTTCGCTTCGGCAACCATTCTTCCTTTAACCGCTTCGTCTATCGGCGCGCCGGATATTCCTACAATAGCGTCATTGGCACGATAAACGCCGCGATAGAACTTTACCCACTGTTCGCTCAGGATGGCCGAGGAGGCGGTTACGCCGGTACGGAAAAAACCGCCGTTGTTATCATAATTGCCCTGGCTTGCCATTCCGAATATATCGAACAGGAAGTTTCCCGCGCCTCCTGCATTGGCAACACTTGGCCCCCATCCTCTCAAAGTGGCGTATACCCCATCTAATCCTTGCTCACATAATGGTTCGGATTGCCACATATTGGACGACGCCAGCGTATTGTACGGGGCAGTTTCCAATAAACTGTCCGAACATTTGATAAAGCTTAGCAATGTCGCCGCTATCAACAATAAATTAAAAAATATCTTCATGATTCCTTTTGTTTTAAATGTTAGAATGAAATGTTAATACCTCCTGAAAGCATTCGGGACAGCGGATATGTTCCGAAACCCACGCCCCCGATTTCGGGGTCAACGCCGGGGAATTTTGTTATTGTCAACAGGTTTTCACCGCTGAAGAAAATCCTCATGTTGCTGATTTTCGCTCTTTCCGATATTTTTTTCGGTATGGTGTAGCCTATTTGCAGGTTCTTGAGCTTTACATAGGAGGCGTTGTAGAGAAAATCCGTACTGTTCTGGAATGTTCCGCCGCTGGTTTTTAAACGGGAATAGGGAGCGGTCAGGTAATTTGAATTCGGATCTTCTTCGGGAGTTGCATATTGTGTTTCGTCGAAGAAATAAAAATCATTACGGGCATTTGCCGGTATTGTGTTCTGTACGCTAGGAATGATAGGATTGTTTAGCCCGTTCCCATACAAATGGTAATACATGCCGGCCTGTCCTGACCATAACATACTGACGTCGATTCCTTTCCATTCAGCCGACAACTGTATTCCGTAATTGTATTTGGGCGTACTTGACTTGCCCGTCCACTTACGGTCATATTCGTTACCGTAGTTTCCGTCGCCGTTATTATCGGCATAGACATATTCGCCGTACCAGTTTCTTGTCCGGTCAACGGCCGCCGTTGTCTGGCTATTGAACTTATACCCTGCGGCTACCATATCCTTGACCCATTGCAGGTCTCCCGAAGTACGAACCATACCGTCTTTCGGCCCGCCATTGGGATTGACTGTTCCATCGGGATGGTTATACGTCCCCGTCCCTTTATAGGGCGTTTGCAAAAATTGTTCGCTCAGCATGTGCCCTTCGGGCCTGCTGTTTAAAGCCGAATAATTGAGGTATTTCCAGACAGGGTTTCCCCATACGTCGAAATCCGCGCTATCGTAACCGTATTCAATTTTGCCGAGGTATTTAATAACCCGGTTCTGATTGAAAGAGAAGTTCCCGCTGACGGAATAACGGACGTTGCCTATTTTATCGTTCCAGCCTGCTGTGATCTCATAACCGCGGTTGCGCACGCTTGCCGCATTCTCCATCGGAATGGTTATATCGCCTCTTGTTGCGTATGCCGTAGGCGTGGTAAGGATCCCTTCTGTTAACCGGTTGTAAAGGTCCACTTCAACATTCAGCCGTTGTTGCAGGAATTGGGCGTCAAAACCGATATTGCTCGTGGTAACATGCTCCCATGTTAAAGAAGTATTAGGCAACTGTGAAGGATACAGGCCTTTGGTTTCGCTTTCGTTAAGCACAACATTGGTAGAACCGTAAAGCGCCTGCCATGCATAATAACTGGAAGTAACGTTTCCAAGCTGTCCCCACGAGGCCCTCAATTTCAATCCTTCAACGACCGTTTTCAACGGCTCAAAGAAATATTCTTCGCTGATACGCCATCCGAGGGAAACAGACGGGAAAACCCCGTATCTGTGATCGGGAGCGAAGCGGGAGGAGCCGTCGCGGCGGAAATTCGTTTCAAACAAATATTTCCCCTGATAACCGTAATTCAGCCTGCCGAATTGCGAGATCATCGCATAATCGCGTTCGTAATTGCCGCCGATTGAATTCATCTCTATCCCGGTTGTAATATCGGTTATCGAATAGTCCAGCAACCCTTTTTTACTTGCGCTGAACCCGTTATAATTCCAATAGGTCTGTTCATAACCTAAAAGGGCGGAAATATCATGATCTCCAAAAGATTTATTGTAATTCAACGTACCGATGAGGTTGCGGGCTGTTTGGCGGGTGAACGACCGCGAAGTAGTGGCAAGGCTCAGGTTCCCGTTATATTCGGCCAATACCTCGCCGGTACGGAAACTGTAACGTTTTATATTAATATCATGTTCCCTTTGATCCCACAAAGCATCCTGATAGTTGAACTTAACCTCGGCATTTAATCCTTTGAAAAGTTCCGCACCTATATACCATGTGGTGTTTAAACGGGAGGTTATATGCTGTCCGCCTTTGTAAACCAATCTTGCCAATGGGTTTTCCATATTTAGCGCGTTCATCGAGGCATTCAGCGTAGCATCTTCGAGAGCGCCGTATTTGCCGTTGTACTCAGGAGTCATTGCGGGCACTATTTGGTTGATGTAATACAATGCGCCATCGGTACTTGAATCGGCTACATCGCCGTAGCGTTGGTTGAAATAGGTTTTTGTACCGACTGTCAGTATGTCGGCGATCTTTGTCTCTACATTCGCCCGCAACGAATATTCATCGAGCGAGGTGTTGGGCATAGTACCCGGATTGGATTGGTAACCGGCCGAAAGCAGGTAGGTGCTGTTTTTATCCCCGCCTCTTGCTTGCAGCGTATGTTTATGGTAGAAACTGGGGTAATAGAAATATTTTGTCCAATCGGTATTGGGATATGCCAGATAATTGGGTATGCCCCATGCGTTGTCCGTACCGTTCGGGTTGAGCGAGGCGGCTCTCCATATATCAATATCCGACTGCTTGTAGGGTAAAAGGGTTGGGTCGGCAACCACGCCGGAGGGATTAAGGTTGCTGACCGTTCTGTTGTGCATCTCCATCCATTCTGCGGTGTTCGATTCGATATTAAATTTTGAGCTAACGCTTGACTGCGCCAACAATGAGGAGTAGGTGAATGTGGGCGCTGATTTTTTCCCGCCCTTGGTAGTGATCAAAACTACCCCGTTGGCGGCGCGCGAACCGTAAATCGCGGCAGATGCAGCGTCTTTCAAAACGCTGACGCTTTCCACATCTTCCGAATTGATGGAGTTGATGGCATTGCCTTCATCAACCACTACACCGTCGATAACGACCATAGGGCTATTAGACCCTTCAAATGTCCCGGCGCCGCGAACAAGGATGTTTGCCCCGTCGCTGCCGGGTTTACCGCCGCTTTGCCTTACCTGCACGCCACTGGCCAATCCTCCTAAACCGGATGAAAGGTTTACCATGGGGCGGTTTTCTAATTTCTGTGCCCCGATACTTGCCACGGAACCGGTAAGATTCACTTTCTTCTGCACACCGTATCCTACGACTACCAGTTCATCCAGCGCTTTGGAATCTTCGGTCATCTTAATTTCCAGCGTTTTTCTTCCTGAAACGGCAACTTCTTGTTCCTGATAGCCGATATAAGAGAAAACCAATGTGGCGTTGGGATCGACAGAGATGGAAAACTTTCCGTCCAAATCGGTTATTGTCCCATTTGTTGTCCCTTTTTCAATAACATTGGCCGCAATTATTGGGCCGTCCTTATCTTCCACTATACCGCTAACAGTAATTCTATCCTGTTGGGGTGAAGAAACCGGATCGGCTTGTAGCGCTCCTGTGAAAGTCAGAAGCATTATTGCTCCTAACAGTATCCTTTTTTGTAAGGATGCAAAATTGAAATCATTCATCATCATAATTGTAGATTAAATAATAGTTATCGGATTACTTTTTTTTTCATCCGTATTCTTTAGGTTTAAATTGGTTGTCTTTTTCGTTATTTTTTTATAATAATGCCGCAAATTTATTTCGTTTCTAATGGACATGGCCACACAAATTGTCTTTTTAACTTGCATGAATAGTCCAATATGCGTATTTTAACTATTCAGAATATCAGGGATTTATTCGTGATACCATTCTGTAACGTCTGAGAGAGGGCGTTTCCCGGAATTGTTTTTCACTTCCACATTGTTCCACCCTTTCTCCAGCGCAACGTTTTCCCAGGTAATCGTGGCGTAGGCGTCGGCTTTTTGTTTTCCGATGTTTTTACCGTTTATCCACAGTTCGGCTTCGGGAAGGTTAGTGAAAACCATCACCGTTGTTTCGGCAGTTGTCCGGTTCGTGTGCCGCCGGTTTGCGATATAGATGAATGGCTCATCTTTGTTCCAATTTGCTTTATAGAAATAGAAAGCATCTTTTTTTATTTTCCGGTCGAAAGTAACCAGCCCTTTGTCGTTGATCCCCGGCCGGTCGCCTTCGGTACGGTGTGCCGCGCCGAAATCAAACAGGTTCCATATAAACGATCCCCAGATGAACGGGCGTTCACTGATCGCTTTCCAATTGCCGATATGATAGGCCGTTTGCCAGTTTTCGGGATGCTGCCAACCTGTCGCTGTTGCTGCTTTTACCTCTTCCTGCTGATGATAGATGCTTGCACCGGCGCCATATTCGCTGATCGCAATCTTGTATTCCGGAAAATTGCGGTGGATTCGGTCGGCCCACGCGCCTATATCGGAAAAACTACCGCCGTACCAGCCATAGTATTTATTCCAACCTATCAGGTCGCTGCGCCCGTTCAGGGGATTGCCGTCATCCAGGAAACTTGCGGCCACCGTGGGGCGGACAGGATCTTCTTTATGCGCCAGGGCGTTCAATTCTGCTACATACGCTTCGGGGCTATCACCCTCGTTCTTCAACTCGTTGTACAACCCCCACATACAGATAGAGGGATGGTTATAATGTTGGCGTATCAGCTCTATCAGTTGTTGTTTGCCGTTCTCCTTGAAAGAAAGTTGGTTCACATATCCCTGTTCGGCATATCCCCCAGGCCCTATAAACGGTATTTCGGCCCAAACGATCAATCCGTTTTTGTCTGCCAGGTCATAGAAACAGGTTGCCTGCGGATAGTGCGCCAGGCGCATGGCATTTGCGCCCATTTCCAGAATAATATCCATATCCTCTTCATGGTGTGCCGGGTGGAGTGCATTCCCGATCTCCGCCCTGTCCTGGTGGCGGCAAATACCTCTCAACTGAATATGTTCTCCGTTCAGAAAGAATCCTTTGTCCGCTTCTACATGGTAGTAGCGTAAGCCCAAAGGCTGGATTATCCTGTCTTTTGCTTCGCCGTTTACGGATAATACGGCCTCTGCCGTATAACAGAAAGGATCTTTTTTCCCGTTCCAAAGGCGGGGATTATTCAGCGAAAACCTTATCTCTTCTTGTATATTCTCTCCTTTGGGAAGTTGAACCTTTTTCTGTTTACTAAGGATGTTTTTGGAACCGTCATAAATATTTAATGTCAACGTAGCGTCCTGCGCATCGGCAAAATTGCTCAGCATAATGCGGGCTGTTACTTCGGCGGTTTCTTTCGATACGCTGTTCTGTGCCAGATAAATGCCGGGGGAAGCATAATCGGTCAATGAAATATGCTGTTCTTCGGCGACGATGAAATATACATCGCGGTAAATTCCTCCGTAAAAATTGAAATCCCCGACCAGCGGCATAATATCGAGTTGAAGCGCGTTGTTCACACGTACCAGCAGCTCGTTTTCTTTTCCGTAATCCACATATTCCGTAATATCGAATACGAAAGCCCCGTATCCGCCCCTGTGCTCGCCTACGTGTTTTTGGTTGACAAAAAGATTGGTAACCGTATTGGCGCCTTCAAAACGGAGGTAAAGGCGTTTTCCTTTCAATTCTTCGCCAACAGGAAGTACCTTACGGTAATTACCGGCGCCGCGATGGTAATCCTGTTTACCTGCCAACGCGTCTTGCGCATTCCATGTATGCGGAAGATCCACCCTTCGCTCGGAGTCTTTCTGTACCTGCCATGAAAAACGAAACTGCCAGTTGTCGTTTATCCGTGTTTCTTTCCGTGACGCCTGTACTGTGAGCATGCACAAAAAAGCAAATAGTAAGATGGTTAGTCTTCTCATTGTATATCTAATTTTTTGAGCAAAATTAGATAAAGTACTGTTGGACGGGCATTCGGATTATCCAAAAGAGTAGCACAAATTGTCCCGCTACGGATTTTTAAGATAATTGACGAAATGTGACTAATGAGCCAATGTGACTAACTCATGTTACGCAGGTTTGTCGTTTTCGACGAACCGAAACAACGCTTCCCCAGCCATAAACACAACAAACCCGCCGGCGGGGAATAATTTTCGGGCAATAAGCCCCCCAAAAACCGGCGAGCGAACGCCGAATCCCGGCTTTGGAGAAACAAAAAGGTTTCTCCGAGAGAGAAAAAGGTTTCTCTGAGAAACAAAAAGGTTTCTCTGAGAAACAAAAAGGTTTCTCTGAGAAAGAAAAAGGTTTCTCTGAGAAACAAAAAGGTTTCTCCGAGAAACAAAAAGGTTTCTCTGAGAAACAAAAAGGTTTCTCTGAGAGAGAAAAAGGTTTCTCCGAGAAAGAAAAAGGTTTCTCTGAGAAACAAAAAGGTTTCTCCGAG
>JAISZY010000238.1 GCA_031284375.1 Tannerellaceae bacterium
CAAAACCTTATTCCCTAAAAGCTCCCTTCGTAGCACGCAAGTAGATTGGATTTCTCTGCCCTGTACATGCTAGCGCCCCAAATATGTTCGCTCTTTCCTTGACGCTTATCATATACAAAGCTAAAAGCGATCTTTGCCACAATGAATCATTTTGTGAAGGTTTTTAAATATCAACAAATAATATACTATCAATATGAAAACATTAAAAATCTCTATCGTATTTATTTGCATGTTGTTGTTCTCCGGTTGTGGCTTTATAACAACAACAATGGTGTAGAATTTACGCAGTGATTTTTTGGGCTTTCACCATTGCCCAGCGGTTTTTTTCCGTCTGCGAAAGGAACTTTAGTCCGTTGCGGACACATTCTTTTTCTATCAGAGGGATGTCTTCGGTGTAAAAACCGCTCATCAGAAGGAGGGCGTCCGGGTTCATGCGCGGTGCATAACGGCGGATATCGTTGAGGAGGATGTTGCGGTTGATGTTGGCGAAAATTACGTCGAACCGTTCGGCTTGGGGGAGTTGTTCCGCTCCGCCGCGTATGACTTTTATCGCGTCGGCGTGATTGAGGCGTTTGTTTTCGAGGGCGCTGCGGAAGGCCCATTCGTCTATGTCGACGGCTACCACGGGCGATGCCCCTTTCTTTGCGGCTAAGATGGCCAGCAGGGCCGTTCCGCATCCCATGTCGAGCACGGCTTTGCCGGCGATGTCCGACTGGAGTATTTCGTCAATCAAGAGGCCGGTTGTTTCGTGGTTTCCTGTTCCGAAAGCCATCTTGGGTTGGATGATTATATCATACGTATACCCCGGCTTTACTTCCTGAAAGGGTGCATGGATGATGCATTGGCCTACCGTCACGGGCTTGAAGTAGTTATTTTCCCATTCTTCGTTCCAGTTTTTATCCGCTATTTCGGTTTTCAAGAAATGGATAGCCACGCCTTCTAAAGGGAAAGAGGCGATTGCGGCGTGTAGCTTTTCGGGATTGTGCAGTTTTTCGGGGATGTATCCCTTCAGGCCGTTTTCCGTTTCCAGAAAACTTTCAAAGCCCGCTTGGCCCAGTTCTGCAGCCCATACGGCGTTGATTATGTCTGTGCTGAGAGCGGAAGTGTAGGCGAATGTGTATTCGTAATACTTCATTCCGGGTCTTTTTTTATTTTTAAAAACGGGATGACGCAGAATACCGGCAGACTGCAAAGTAATACCCAGAGGAAAAACATCGGATAGCCTGCCCATTCCTGTATCCATCCGGAACACATGCCGGGAAGCATCATGCCCAATGCCATGAAACCGGTACAGATGGCGTAGTGCGAGGTTTTGTATGCTCCGTCGGAAAAGAGCATCAGGTACATTGTGTAGGCGGTGAAGCCGAAACCGTATCCGAATTGTTCGAAGCCTACGCAGGCGCTGACGATAAAGAGATTGTCAGGCAAGGCGTAGGCCATATACAGGTATACTAAGTTGGGGAGAAAAAGCGATAGGGCCATCGGCCAAATCCAACGCCGGAGTCCTCCTAATTTGGCTATCGCGATGCCTCCCAGGATACCTCCCAGCATCAGCGAGAGGGTGCCAACCGTTCCGTAGGCAACGCCCAGTTGGGAGGTAGAGAGCGCCAGGCCTCCTTCGTCTTTCCCGTCCAGCAGGAAGGGCGAGGCGAGTTTCACCAATTGGGATTCGCCCAGTCTGTACGTCAGCATAAAGAGGAGGGCGGCTACAATTCCTTTTTTGCGGAAAAAATCTACGAAGGTTTTGACAAATTCCAACAGGATGGTGCGGGGGGTAACGTTGCTCCGCTGCTTGTCTTCTTCCGGAAGGGGGAGGATGAAGCGGTGCCAGGCATAAGCGGCAACAAATATGCCGGTCAGCACAAGGAAAACGATACTCCAGGCATAGGGAATCCGTCCGGTGCGGATTTCGAGGAATCCGGCCAGCATCACCAACAGGCCTTGTCCGGTAACCATCGCTATGCGGTAGAAGGTGTTGCGTATTCCGATAAAAAAGGCTTGTTTGTCGGTAGGCAATCCCAGCATATAGAAGCCGTCGGCTGCAATATCATGCGTGGCGGAGTTGAAGGCCAGTAGCCAGAAAAAGGCCAGCGAGGCTTGCCAGAAAAAGGCGGTGGGAATGGTAAGAGCAATGCCTGCCATGCCGGCGCCTATCAGCAGTTGCATGGCGTAAATCCACCAGCGTTTGGTTTTTATCAAATCGACAAATGGACTCCAGAAGGGTTTGATCACCCAGGGCAGGTACAGCCAACTGGTATATAGGGCAATCTCGGCATTGGAAATACCTAATTTTTTGTACATAATAACGGAAATCGTCATCACAGCCACATTGGGCAATCCTTCTGCAAAATAAAGGGTGGGAATCCAGGCCCAGGGAGTACGGGTTTTCATAATTTATTGAAGTATAAAAGTATCGGCATCTTTCCAGGTGGGAAAATGGGTGCGTATATTTTCTAATTGTTCTTTGTGGAGCGTGGCGGAAAGGATTATTTCCGGCTCGGCGCCGGCGTCTATTATTTTTTCTCCTTTGGGAGAGTAGACAACGGAATGGCCTCCGTATTCTCCTTTGTCTTTTCCTGTTCGATTCACGGCGCAGACGTAGGCCAGGTTTTCTACGGCGCGGGCGGGGAGTAGGGCGTTCCATGCTCCGATGCGGATTTCCGGCCAGTTGGCTATGTATATCAGCAAATCGTAGGCCTTGTTTACATTGCGGCTCCATACGGGGAAGCGCAAGTCGTAACATACTTGCAGGCAGATGTTCCAGCCCAGGTAGCTTACGATGGTTTGCTGTGTTCCGGGCGTAAAATACTTGTCTTCGCCGGCCATAGAGAACAGATGACGCTTGTTGTAATAAAAGGCGTCTCCTTGGGGGGTGATAAAGAAGGCGCGGTTGTAATACCGGTTTTCTTCTTTGGCCATGAAGCTGCCGGTTACGGCTGTTTGGTGTTCTTTTGCCCAGGTATGAAGGGTTTGGACGGTTGTTCCGTCCGTTGTATCGGCCAGGGCTTCCACGTTCATGGAGAAACCTGTTGAAAACATTTCGGGCAGCGCCACTACGTTTGTTTTTCCGCTCATACGACGAATCAAAGCGCCGAAGCGTGCCAGGTTTTCATTTCTGTTTTCCCATACGATGGGCGCTTGTACGAGGGTGATATGCAAACTGTCGGCCATGAGGAGGGTTTATGGATTGTTGGCAAAGTTTCCCGGATGGCGGGCTGTTACTCCTCTATAATAGGATTTGATGGTATTGATATCCGCATCGGCATTGCCTGTGGGATAAAAAAGCGCTTTTACGCCTACTTCTTTTTTCAGATAGTCGATATAGGCGAGTAGGATGGGCACGTTGGCTTTGATGGCGATATAATAAAAGCCTCGCTTCCAGTCGTCCGTTATTTTCCGTGTTCCTTCGGGCGTTACGGCCAGATGGAAGGTTTGATGCCGGGATAATTCTTTTGCCATCTGGTCGGTTACCGATGCATTTTTATTCCGGTCGATGGGTATTCCTCCCATCCATTTGAAAAACAGGTTCAGGGGGAAGACAAACCATTCTTTTTTGATAAGGAAATGGGCTTTACGTCCGAGCGACGTATAGAGCAGTTTTCCGATAATAAAATCCCAGTTACTTGTGTGCGGGGCTACGCATATCACACATTTCGGCACATATTCGCCTATGGGTCCTTTCCGCCATCCCGCTATGCGGAACATCCATTTGCTCAACATCTTTCTCATTCAATCTGTATGTTTGACGATTCGTTTATTTGTTCTGTATTCATCTTTTTGCAGCAAAGATAGTACGATGGCGGAACAGGGGCAACAATTTTTATCGCTTCTTTCGAAACGGGGTGCACAAATTCCAGACTGAGTGCATGGAGACAGATACCGCCGTCGGGGTTGGAGCGTTCGGCTCCGTACTTCAAATCTCCTTTGATGGGGCAACCTATTTTAGCTAATTGGGTGCGTATTTGGTGATGTCTTCCGGTTTTCAGATGAATTTCCAGGAGGAAGTACCTGTCCGAGCGGTCAATCAGCTTGTATCGCAAGACGGCTTGTTTGCTGTGGGGGCGTTCTTCGTCGTAGGCGTAGCATTTGTTTTGCACTTCGTTTCGGCAGAGCCAGTGCGTGAGTTCGTCTTCTTCTTTGGGTGGATGATTTTTGATTATCGCCCAATATGTTTTTTTCACTTGGCCGAGGCGGAACATCTCGTTCAGTCTTGAAAGGGCTTTTGTTGTTTTGGCAAACAGGATTACTCCGCTTACCGGGCGGTCGATGCGGTGTGTTACGCCTACAAATACGTTGCCCGGCTTTTGATACTTCTCTTTCAGCCACTCTTTGAGTTGTTCCGAAAGAGGAGTATCTCCGCTTTTATCTCCTTGTACAATCTCGCCGCATGTTTTATTTATGGCGATGACATGATTGTCTTCGTAGATAACATTCATACAGTTAGGTGTTCATTCCGCCGCAGCAATGGATGGTCTGCCCTGTAACGTACGAGGACAGATCGGAGGCGAGGAAGGTTGCCACGTTGGCTACATCTTCCGGCGTACCACCCCGGCGCAGGGGTATTTGTTTGGCCCATTCGGCTTTCACGTCTTCGGACAATCCGGCCGTCATGTCTGTAATGATAAAACCCGGCGCGATGGCGTTGGCGCGGATTCCTCTCGAACCTAATTCTTTGGCTATACTTTTGGCCAGTCCTATCATCCCGGCTTTCGAGGCGGCGTAGTTTGCCTGTCCTGCATTACCGGAAACGCCTACAACCGAGGCCATATTGATGATGCTCCCGCCTTTTTGTTTCATCATAACGGGCGTAACGGCGTGTATGAAATTGAATGCCGATTTGAGGTTTACCTGTATAACCGAGTCCCATTGTTGTTCCGTCATCCGCATCATCAATCCATCTCGGGTGATTCCTGCATTATTGACTAAGATGTCGATGCGTCCAAATTCTTTCACGATTTCTCCTACCACTTTGTGGGCTTCTTCGAAATTGGCTGCATTCGAGGCATATCCTTTTCCTTTTACCCCAAAGTTTTCGATTTCCTTTTGGGTAGCCAGACCGGTTTCGTCGATTACTAAATCGGTGAATACTACATCGGCGCCTTCGGAAGCGAATTTCAGGGCAATCGCTTTTCCTATTCCACGTGCAGCTCCGGTTACAAGAGCTACTTTACCTTTTAATAATGTCATACTATTAAGTTATTAATTGAATAATTGAATCCTTTTTATCAGCATGTAATCAGGCAGGCTCCGGCCGAGTATCCGCCTCCGAAGACGGTGATACCCAACAAATCGCCTTTCCTGAATCTATGTTCGTTTTGTGCATAAACCAATGCGGAGCTTACCGAGCCGGTATTTCCAAATTCTTCTACGTTGTGCAGGAACTTTTCTTCCGGCAAGTCTAATTGTTTGGCTATATTCGCGAGTATACGCATATTGGCCTGGTGACCGATAAAATAAGACAACCGGTTGAGGGTATATCCATTTTTTTCCAACAGGAGGAGTATGTTTCTGGGCATATAGGTGCAGGCTTGCAGAAAGACATCCCGCCCTTCCGGCATCATGATGCCTCCGTCTTTGGGCCGGAGGTTCACGGCGTCTATACTTTTGCTCAGATGTCCGAGTCCTTCGGTATAGATATCTACAATCTGTTTGTCGGTATCCTGTATCCGTTCTTTCGAGATGAAGAAAGCGGCGGCGGCGTCTCCCCACAAATGTCCGCTTTGCGGGTCGGAATCGTTCTGATAGGCGGAATTTTTATCAGCCGGCAGGATAAGCGCTTTCGAGGCTTTACCCAGAGCAAAATATCCTTCAGCTATCTCTATTGCATTCAGAAAAGAGGAGCAGGCGGACGAAATATAAAATGCTTTTGCCTGTTCTATACCGAATTCGCGTTGAACTTCGTGGGCAGCCGTGGCTACCGTATCATACGGAGAGTAGGAAGCCGATATAATCAAGTCTATTTCGGATATGTTGTACGGTAATCGGGGTAAGGCATTGCGGATAGCGTTTAAACTCATAGTATTGATATTCTCTTCCGGTTTAGCTTTTGATCGGGTAATAATGCCTGTACGTTGTTCGATCCATTCACTTGTTAATCCATTTACTTCAAGAAAGTAATCATTATGTACTCGCTCTTTGGGTACATAATAGCCTGTAGCGTTAATAAACATCTCTGCTTCTACTTTATTTTTATTCCGTTGAAAACTAAATTCATTACATTATCTTTTCTTTTGATTTTCTGAGAGAAGGTATCTCCCATCAGTCCCCGGATATAGGGAACTTCCAGACCTTTCAATGCATGGTGAAGCACTAAGGCCGTTATATCCGCATCGGGAACTTCAAATATGCCTTCTTTTATACCGTCGTCGAGGATTCGCTTGATAAGTTCTATTTCTCTGATATCAAATCCCTTTCTTACCTTTTCTACTCGCCATATATCACGAAAGAAATTGGCTCGCAAAGTTCCGTTGCGAAATACCAGCGATTTGACGGCATCCAGACGAGTATATATGAACGTCATTAATTTTTCGTCTGCAGGAAGTTCCTTGGCGGCCACTTCGAGGAGCATATTATACAGTTTGCCCATTTCGGTTTCTACCACCGCTTGATAAATGTCGTTTTTATTTTTAAAATACGTGTACAGCGTGCGACGCCCTTTCCGGGAGGCTTGAGCAATATCGTTCATTGTTGTATTATCAACCCCCATGCGAGCAAACAATTGGCGGGCGACATCCACCAACATATCACGTGTCTTAGAAACGGTTATTGTCATCGTTATTGCACATTTTAATTGAAATTGTGCGCAAAGTACATAAAAAAGATTCTATATTGCAAATGTATTGCCCGAAAACATATAGATTTTTACAAAACGGTAACAGGAACGCTTTGTGCATGTCGATTCTTTTCTACCATTTCTTTCGACGTATTGGCGTAGCAATAAATACAAAAATGTGAGCAGGTGTTATAGGAGCCGATGTCTTTACTAATTGTACAGCCACACATTTTTCGCTGCCCTTTGTCTTTTGGAAATGAGAGGTTGTTGATTTCGCCGGCCGAAATCCGCTTTATTAATTCTCCGTCAATGCACCGATTGTGTTCGATACCGTATGGTTTCAAATCTATCTCTTCCGCACAAGTAGCGAGCGAGAGTTCCCAACCTTCCTGCTTCCAATGGGTGCGGATTTTGGCAAGTCCGTCCGCAATTTCGTGCATCTGCCATTCCGTAAACTCTGCGTTTTCTATATTTTCTTTTGAAAACAGCTTAGTTTCTTTTATCATATTACGTTGCACTTTCCGGTAGGCTTTGATGTCGATAAAACTGAAAACCAACTTGTCGGTACAGCCTTTAATCTGATTGCCGATGTTCCATATCTTTTTCAGTAAATCGCGAGGCGAGAGTGTCGGTGTAACGATAAGTGGGTCAAAACGCCAGATAATTTTTTCTCGCCCAATGAGCGTCGATAGTTCTTTAAACGTTTCGATTCGTTTTTGCAACGGCGGCACATTCGGCTCGAAACCTTCTTTATCGTAATCGTTCATTGTAAATTGGAAGTCATAATGAATTCCTCTATCATCCAATTCTTTGAGCAAGGGAATTAGCGGTAGGGGATTCTTTGACCAAAAAACAACCACTTTTGTATTGTTGAACGAAATATACATCGGTTGGCGGTTGAAGGGATTATACCAAATCACATAACCCACTTTCAAGCGATGGATAAACCATTGGGCATAAAATGCCGGAATGTCCGTAGAACGACTTGCAGATACGATAACAGGCGCCAGCGCTTCTACTTGTTCACCTTTTTCAGTTAGTATTTGGAGTTTATCCTTCATCTTGCAAATATAACCTTTTAAGCAAATTTTCGCTATCTTTATATCTTCCTTTTTTAAAGGAAATGAATTGTTTAATTATAGATTCATTATCAATCGACTTATCATTCCAATATGTCTCATAATCTTTATGAGATTTACCATGTGATTCTATAAACCATCTTAAATCATTCTCCCAATCTTTATGTTTAGAAACAATCTTAATAAATTCATCATTATTTAACAAAAACTCAAGGTCTGTTAAAAAGGAATTTGAAGATTCTTTTTGGAATAGTGATTGTATTGGTTGCTTGTTTCTATTATTTTGTTGAGAGTAACCATGATGATTACTTGTTTGTTGTTTATTTGGTAGGAAACAGGATTTTATTTTATCCATTGTTTTTGGACCAATTCCTCTTATTTTTAAAATACAACTCCACAGGTCTTCGTTAATCATCCGATCATTTTTCTCCCATATCTCGATAATTTCTTCTATTTGCTTATCCTTAATTTGTTTATCTCTCAAATTTTGCCTGATTTTCGTTTCTTCTTTTTCAAGTATGTTAGAACATTCTTTTTGTTTCTTTTCAAGTTTTCCCTCTAATTCAACATTATGTACTTGTTTGTGGATATACTTGTAAACTTCCGAAATATAATCCAAATCATTCGATAAAAATAAATTATTTGTTAATGTTTTTGGCAAATTGGAAAAACCATAAAATACCCCCCAAAGACCAAAAGCAAAACGATATTCAGAAATTAGATTACTTATTAGTGCAGTTTCTAAGTTTTCAATATTGTCTTTATGTAATACAAATGAAGCAAAAGATTGGCGTTTAATATCATCTCCTTCAGATACATTAAAAGTATCTTTTCCTTGAATATGAGAAAGTAATTTGTTAAAATAAATGCGCTGTGGGCTTTTATCCCATAAGTGATTAGTTTCTTCAAACATTTGTATCAATATCTTTATACCTCTAATGGCTATTTCAAGTTTAGGTTCTTGTTGGTAATCAATATCTAAGTAGTCATTGATTAATGCCATATAAAAATCCGGTTTATCTTCGTATAAATAAGTTAATTTTAAATTTGTAAAAGCAATTTTCTGTGAAATATCTATCTTTTGTTTATTACTGAAATGATATTTTTCGATTTCAGTAATTCTATT
>JAISZY010000256.1 GCA_031284375.1 Tannerellaceae bacterium
TTCTATCATTCATTTACCGTATATTAGTGCCACAAAGGTACGAAATAGAAGGGATTAATAGAAGACAAAAGATAAAAACCGAAGAAGCAGGCAGTATTATCGTTAATAATGTCTAAAAATTACGCTTCAAAAAAAATGGCAAAGTACATTTTGTTCTTGTTTTCGGTATACAGTACACTTTTAGTACACCTTATCGAAACAAAAACTCCTGACAATCATTATCTTATCAGGAGTTCTGCGTACCCAGAGCCGGGGTCGAACCGGCATGGAAATGAATCCACTGGTGTTTGAGACCAGCGCGTCTACCGATTCCGCCATCTGGGCTTTTGCGTTTGCAAAGGTAGATGATTTTTTTTATCATGCAAGGGTTCGTTGTTTTTTTATTTCAAGGATTGTAGGCTACTTCCTTTCCGCGAATGTTGTTGTCTATTTGTCCATTGTCGTAGACGAGTTGCCCGTTGACGAAGGTTTTCCATATTTTGTGGTGGAAACGTTGTCCTTCGAAAGGAGACCATCCGCATTGATAGAGGATGTTGTGGGGTGATACCGTCCAAGGTGTGTTGGGGTCGATTAATACGATATCGGCATAATAACCGGGGCGGATATAGCCGCGTCGATCGATGCGGAAGAGTTCGGCCGGTTGATGCGCTGTCTTTTCTACTACTTTCTCGTAAGTGAAAATACCTTGGGAGGCCATTTCGAGCATGGCTGCCAGCGAATGTTGTACTAAGGGTCCTCCGGATGCGGCTGTATGATAATTGCCTTCTTTCTCGACGGGGAGGTGAGGGGCATGGTCGGTGGCTATGATGTCGATGAGGTTCCGGTTCACGGCTTCACGCAGCGCCTGACGGTCGGCTGACGTCTTGATGGATGGATTCCATTTGATGCGATTGGCTAACCGGAGGTAATCTTCTTCACTGAACCATAGGTGGTGGACGCATACTTCGGCAGTGATTCTTTTCTCCTGCAAAGGTGTTTTGCCGTCGAGCAGGGTGAGTTCTCGGGCGGTGGACAGGTGAAGGATGTGCAGACGTGAGCCTAAACGGGTGGCTCGTTCTATCGCTTCGGACGAGGAGGCGTAGCAGGCTTCGGCGCTTCGGATGAGGGGATGGAAGGAAATGTCTAAATCGTTTCCGTACAGTTGTGTGTAGTATTCGGTGTTGCGACGGATGATGTCTTCTTTCTCCGCATGGACGGCAATCAGCAGAGGGGTTTCTCCGAAGATGCGTTCCAGGGTTTCTGCTTTGTCTACTAACATATTGCCTGTGGAGGAGCCCAGAAATAGTTTCAAGCCGGGTACGCGTTTGGGATTCAGCTTTTGTATTTCGTTTATGTTGTCGTTGGTTCCGCCGAAGAAGAAGGAATAGTTGGCGGCTGAGGTTTCGGCGGCTCGTTGCAGCTTCCATTCCAATTGTGCGAGGCTGGTGGTGGGCGGTTTTGTGTTCGGCATATCCATAAAGGTGGTTACTCCTCCGGCTACGGCGGCTTGGCTTTCGCTTGCGATGTGGCCTTTGTGGGTAAGTCCGGGTTCGCGGAAATGTACTTGGTCGTCGATGACGCCGGGCAACAGCCATTTGCCTTCGGCGTCAATCGTCCGGTCGGCATGGGGTGGGGGAGGCGTTCCTTCGTACACGGCGGCTATTTTGTCTTCTTCTATCAAGACGGAGCCTTGGAAGGTCTTTCCTTCGTTGATGATGCGGGCGTTGTGTATGTATGTTGTTTTCATCTGTTCCGTAATTTATGGTGCGATATTACAAAAAAAATGTCATACTTTTACGCCAAACTTATAAGCTACGAGAAGAATGGAATATGTGCGGTTTATTGTCGATTTTGTTTTACATATTGATGTGCATCTTGCGGAATTGATTTCGCTTTATGGCGTGTGGGTGTACGGTATTTTGTTTGTGATTATTTTTTGTGAAACGGCTTTGGTCGTTACTCCCTTTCTGCCCGGCGATTCTTTGTTGTTCGTGGCCGGCGCGCTGGCTTCTTTGCCTGCGAGGGGGATGAATGTGCATCTGATTGTGCTTGCTTTGATGGGGGCGGCCATTGCGGGAGATGCGGTTAATTATGCGATAGGGAGATTTTTTGGGGAGAAATTGTTTCGTAATCCGGAGTCGAAAATCTTCCGGCAGAGTTATTTGCAGAAAACGCACAATTTTTTTGAAAAGTACGGGGGGAAGACCATTATCCTGGCCCGTTTTGTGCCGATTGTCCGAACGTTTGCTCCTTTTGTGGCCGGTATGGGGCGTATGGGTTATCGGAAGTTCGCGTCTTTTAATGTGACAGGCGGCGTGTTGTGGGTGTCGTTGATGACGTATGCCGGATATTTCTTCGGACGATTGGAGTTTGTGCAGAAAAACCTCGAAATTCTGCTTATTCTTATCATTTTCGTTTCTCTTTTGCCCGGTATTATCGAGGTGATGCGGGCTAAGTACGTAAAGCGATAGATTTTCCTTACGTTGCCTTGCGACGGGATGGGGTTCTAAAAATAAATTAATCTTCGAGAAAATATGTTTTCCCGTTGGATAAATAATTTTCTCCAGGCAGAGAAGTTTATTTCTCCAGCCAGAAAATTATTTTTTTCAAGCCAGAGTAATAAATTTTTCCAGCCAGAGAAATTTCTTTCTCTGAGGGATAAATTTATCGCTGATTATGAGCAGTTTATTTTTTCTGCCTCGGAATATAAAAAATAACAAAATTTAAAGAATCTCCTCTCTTACTTCCTGTCCATCGGGCGGCTACAATCGTGGCATTGGCCGGAGGGGAAATTTTTATTTTACGGGAAGGTTAAGACAAAGGTTGTCTCTTTGGCGGTGTTTTTCAGCGTAATGCTGCCGCCGGAAAGCCGCATAATTTGTCGGGAGATGGAAAGGCCTACGCCGCTTCCTCCTTCTTTGGTGGTGAAAAAGGGGACGAAGATGTGTTCTACTTCGTCGGCGGGGATGAGGGGGCCGTTGTTGCTTATTTCGACTACCACGGCCTCTTCTTCGTTGCTGTAGGCCTTCAGTTCGATGCGTCCGTCTGTTTGTCCGGCGCTGCCGATGGCCTGGGTGGCGTTTTTGAGCAGATTGAGGAGTACTTGTCCGGCAAGGTTTTCGTCGGCATAGACTAAGAGGTTTTCCGGTTCGATGTGGGTGGCGAAGTGGACGGGGGGATAATGGCTGGAATGTCCGGCCAATTGTATCATCCTGTCGGCCAATGTTCGGACGTAAAACAGCGAGGGACGGGGCGTGGGGATGTGGGTGAATTTCCGGTAGGATTCTACAAAAGCGATGAGGCCTTTGCCGGTTGTGCTGATGGTTTCCAGTCCGTTGCGGAGCGTGCTGTGGGAATTGTCGCAGGTGGAGAGGAGGGTGTCGGAGAGGGAGGCGATGGGCGTGACGGCGTTCATGATTTCGTGCGTCAGTACGCGGGTGAGGCGTATCCAGGAATCAATTTCTTTGTTGTCCAGTTCGCTTTTTATGTCGTTGATGGCGAGTATGCGTACATGTTTGTCGCGCAGGGTCATTTCCGACACGCGGATGGCGAGTTGCACCGTTCCCCGTTCGTTTACGAAGGATATCTGATGCCGGTTTCCGGGGCGGATTTGGGTGAAGAAGTCTTCTACGTCCGCGCCCAATTGGCGGAGTTGTTTCAGGTGGGTGAAGACCGGGAGTCCCAGCAGCCGGTGCGCTTCGTTGTTGCTTTGGTAAAGGTAGCCGTTGTTGTCTACAACGATGATGCCGGTATTGACGCTGTTCAGTATCAGTTCGTAATATTTTTCTTTTTGCATGACGTCGGCTTGTGCGCCGAAGAGGATTCGGATGATACGGTTGAGGGAAGCGTTTACCAGCAGGTCGTCCGAGGTGCATCCCTTTTCGGCATATCGGAAGGCGTGGTCGGCGTTTTCGATGGCGTCGAACATAAAGGCTACTTTCTGCGCATTACGTTTAAAAAGGGCGTAGATGGATTTTATCGCCCAGGCTCCGCCCAGGAGCGCCGCGGCCAGGAATCCTTCGCGCCCTGCGAGGGCGAAGCCGGTGGCGGCAACGGTGAGTATCACCAGCAGGGAGAGCCGGAAGGTCAGGCTGTTGAAGAATCCCCTTGCCGTCACAGTTCGTATCGTTTTATTTTATTGTACAACGTTTGGCGCGAGATGCCTAACTGTGCGGCTACGAGCGAGAGTTTGCCGTTGTGCTTGTCCATGGCGTTTTTTATCATCCGGTACTCCATTTCTTCGAGGGTGGCGGTTTTGTCGGGCAATGGGGTGGGCGTTTCTTTTTTGCCGGAGAAATGAAAATGGCTTGCTTCCAACGTATGTCCGTCGGCGATGATAACGGCTTTCTCCAGCGTGTGTTGAAGTTCGCGGATATTGCCCGACCAGGGTTGGGCTTTCAGTTTTTCTCCGGCTTCGTGGCTCAGCCTCAGGTTGGGTCTGCCGTAGGCGATGGCGTAATGCCGTAGGAATCGTTCGGCAAGGGGGATAATATCTTCCGGGCGTTGGCGCAGGGGGGGTATCTCTACGTGGATGGTATTAATCCGGTATAGCAGGTCTTCGCGAAAGAGGTTTTTGTCTACCATTTCTTCCAAGGGTTTGTTGGTGGCCGAGATGAGGCGTATGTCTATGCTTGTGGGCGTATTGCTGCCTACGCGAACGATGCTGCGGTTTTGCAGCGCGGCGAGCAGTTTGGCCTGGAGGTGGAAGGGCAGGTTTCCTATTTCGTCGAGAAACAGGGTGCCTTGGTGGGCGGCCTCGAACTTGCCGGGACGGTCGGCTCGCGCGTCGGTAAAGGCGCCTTTTACGTGGCCGAACAATTCGCTCTCGAACAAGGTTTCCGTAATAGCGCCCATGTCTACCGACACCATCGGGGCCTCTTTCCGGTTAGACAAGGCATGGATTTCCCGCGCCAGCATTTCCTTTCCTGTTCCGTTCTCGCCCGTGAGGAGGATATTGGCATCCGTCCGGGCTACCTTTTCTATCAATCTACGCAGCTCGTTCATGGCATCGGAGTATCCCCAGAACATACCTCCTTCGGTTTGGGCGGCGGAGGCCGGGTCTTTGGGCGAGAGGGCGGGGGAGGCGTATTGGAGCAACGTGTCGATTAGATGGGCGTTATCCCAGGGCTTTACGATAAAGTCGGCGGCTCCTTCTTTGATACCTCGCACGGCTACTCCGATGTCGGCGTAGGCGGTGAAAAGGACAACCGGCAGCGTGGGGTGATGTTTTTTTATTTCCGAGAGCCAGAACAATCCTTCGTTGCCCGTATTGATACCTGCCGAGAAGTTCATGTCGAGCAATACAATGTCGGCCTTCTCTTCCCGGAGGGTATGGAGAATCGGATGGGGGGAAGAAAGTGTGACGATGTGCTTAAAGTGCGGTTCGAGCAGCATCCGGACGGCTGTCAGGATAGCTTTATTGTCGTCTACAACTACGATTGTTTTCATTGGCTTGCCGGGGAGAAAGAGACCTCCCTTCCCCCTTGCAACGCGGCGCGAAGCGTGGAGAAAGGAGGCCGGGGAAGTTAGTATCCGAATATTTCTTCCTGTTTCAGTATGGTTACTTTACCGAGTTCTTGCAGCGCCTTGAGGTTTAAATCTTTTGTATCTCCGAGGATGCAGTAGGTATAAGGTTTGTCTTTGATGTACTGTTGCTGGAAGGCTTTTACGTCTCCGAGGGTAAAGGCCGGGAGCTTTTCGTACAATTCTCTGCGCCGGTCGGTTTCATAGCCAAATTCTTTGGCGCTGAGGTATTCCCACAGGATGTTGTCTCTGAGGATACGTTCGGTACGAATATCGGTCAGAAGGTTTTCTTTGGCTAAGTTGAAGGCATTGTCCGACTCCGGCATATCGTTCAGGATGCTGAGGAAGGCGTTAATGGCGTCTTCCAGTTTATCGTTTTGGGTAGCAATCATGGCGCTGAGGTAGTAGGAGCGGTCGGGTTTTCCCGGCCTCGAATAACTTGCATTGGCGCTGTACGCCAGTCCGCGAGCTTCGCGCATTTCCTGAAATACGATGCTGTTCATGCTTCCGCCGAAGTATCCGTTGTACATCGACCGGATGGGTTCGAGCGATTTGTCAAAGCTGCCTCCTTTGTGGAGCATGGCCATGTAGATTTGTTTGGCGTCGTAATGGGCCAGCAAGACCTTGTTTTCGGAAGTTTCCTGTTCTACGAACGGGGCAGGCGCCGGAACGGGCTGCAAAGCGTTGGCAGTTACGTGATGTCGGTTGAGCGTTTCGGTGATTTCCGCTTCGGCCAGCGGGCCGTAATAAAGGATGGTATGTTCGTAGTTCTTGAGGTTCTTGGTGATATTGACCAGGTCGTCCGGATTCAGCGCCTTGAGTTCGGCTTCCGAAAGGATATTCGTTGTAGGCGACTTCGGCCCCCAGATGGCGTAATTACGCAACGCGCCGAAGTTGGCCGATTGATTCAATTTCTCATCGCCACGGCTCTTCAGTATATCTCCCGCCAGATTGTTGTACGTTTCGACGTCGGCTTTGGCATCGGCCAGACGTTCTTCCAGGATGGCGAGCGCCTTGTCGAAGTTATCGCTCAGTCCGCTGATGTACACATAGACCCGTTCGTTGGTTGCCTGTACGCCAAAGGAGCAGGCCAATTGATAGAGTTCGCTTTTTATTTCTTCGGCAGTTTTGGTAGAAGTGCCTAAATAATTAAGGTAAGCGAAGGCAGTACCCAAGGCTTTGTTGTGATTGTTTCCCATTTCAAATACGTAATAGAGCGAGAAGATTGGGTTGGCGCTATTTTGCTTGTAGAGAAGCGGGAGGTTGTTTTTTACGGTCAGCTTGGCCAAATCATGGTTGAAATCTAAGAAGACCGGTTCGATAGGCTTTACATCGCGGGTTCTGAACGAGGCGAGGAAGGCGCTTTCGTTATCGCGGTTGGTAGAGATAGGCGTGATGGAGGGTTTGTCTATCTTCTTGTCGCCCGGTTTCCCCTGACGTTTGTAGACGACCACGTAGTTGTTGTTGTAATATTTATTGCAGAAATCCATCACGTCCTGTTTGGTAATTTTCGACTGAAAATCTATTTTCTCCACCTCGTCTTTCCAGTTTGCCTGATTAACGAAGGCAAACAGCAGGAGCTGGGCGGCATATTGATATTCTTGCTGCTGATAATACTGTTCGAGGCGGAAGTTATTGATAACGGCTTCGAGCAATTTATCGTCGAACTCTCCTTTCTTGAGCAAGTCCAATTGTCCGAGCAGTAGGTCTTTCACTTCGTCCAGCGTTTGCCCTTCTTTCGGTATGCCGGTAAGGACAAACAGACTGTAATCGGCCAACGTACTTGTACCGCTCGATGCGGCCAGCGCTTTTTGTTTCTGCACCAAGTTGAGGTCTATCAAGCCGGCCTTTCCGTTGGTGAGCAGGTAATCGATAAATTCCATAATGGCGGCGTCTTTCGTATTGGCTCCCGGCATCCGGTAGGCGATGGCTATCCGTTCGGCTTCAAGTCCTACGATTTCTTTCACCACCGGTTCCGTGATGGGCTGTTCCGGCGTGGTTTTCAGTTCCGGTATTTCTTTTGGCTCCAAAGAACCGAAGTATTTATCTATGGTACGGATGGTTTCGTCCGGGTTTAGATCGCCCACCATACAGACGGCCATATTGTTGGGCACGTAGTAGGTATCGAAATACTTTTTGATATTCGTGATAGAAGGATTTTTAAGATGTTCCTGCGTGCCGAGAATCGTTTGCGTGCCGTAAGGATGATGCGGGAAGAGTCCGGCAAACAGCGTATCGTTCAGCCGGCGGCTATCGCGTGTAAGGCTCATGTTGTATTCTTCGTACACGGTTTCGAGTTCGGTATGGAAGAGTCGAATCACGGGATGGGAGAAGCGGTCTGCCTGGATGGCCGCCCAGTTTTCTATCTCGTTCGAGGGGATATCTTCCATATACGCCGTTACATCGTACGAGGTAAAGGCATTGGTGCCTTGCGAACCGATGGCAGACATCAGTTTGTCGTACTCGTTGGGGATAGCAATTTGCGAAGCGGCCTGCGACACGCTGTCTATTTGGGCGTAAATGGCTTTACGTTCCGCCTCGTCGGTAGTGCGGCGATAGGTTTCAAACAGAGCTTCGATTTGGTCTAACAACGGTTTTTCCGCTTCATAATCGGAAGTACCGAAGTTGGGAGTTCCTTTGAACATCAGATGCTCAAAATAATGGGCCAGTCCCGTTGTTTCGGCGGGGTCGTTTTTACCTCCCACGCGAACGCCTACGAAGGTCTGGATGCGTGGTTTGTCTTTGTTCACGGACAGATACACTTTCAGTCCGTTTTTGAGGGTATAGATACGTGTTTGCAACGGATCTCCGGATACGCTTTCGTACGCATATTCCGGTTCTGTGCCGCATGATGCCGCTACCAGAAATAGCCCAACTACTGATAAAAGAAAATAAAGTTTCTTCATGAAGAAAAAATTTTAATAAAACACCAAATATTAAATACATTCACGGCCAAAAGTACGATAAATTCTACAAATCATCGGTTTTTTCAGGTAATTACTTTCCGAACCTGCGTATGCAAATCCGGTTTTACGCCGGTACGGGATGAAGTCAAAAAAAAAGATTTCGCATAGAATCCCTGTTTTAGTATGATAAATTGAACGAAGATTTGTAATTTTGGCAGATAAACTGAAATAATTACAGCGATTTATTATGTTGATAAAAAGTGATGTGCAACAAGTGAAACAGCGTTACGGGATTATAGGAAATAATCAAGCATTGAACCGTGCCATTGATGTGGCGTTGCAGGTAGCCTCTACGGATCTGTCTGTTTTAATTACCGGCGAAAGTGGAGTGGGAAAAGAAACATTTCCCCAGATTATTCATCAGAACAGTCCGCGTAAACACGGAAAATATATTCCCGTAAACTGTGGCGCTATCCCCGACGGTACAATCGATTCCGAACTGTTTGGCCATGAAAAAGGCTCCTTTACCGGCGCATTGACCGACCGCAAAGGATACTTTGAAGAAGCCGACGGAGGAACCATTTTCTTAGACGAAGTAGGCGAACTGCCCATCCCCACCCAAGCGCGTTTGCTGCGGGTACTCGAAACCGGCGAATTTATCAAAGTGGGCGCTTCCAAAGTGCTGAAAACAAACGTCCGAATCGTTGCCGCTACCAACGTGAATCTGGCGCAGGCCGTAACGGAAGGAAAGTTTCGGGAAGATTTATATTATCGCCTCAATATGGTGCCGATTCAGATGCCACCCTTACGCGAACGCGGCGACGACATTGTACTCCTTTTCCGCAAGTTTGCAAGCGATTGCGCCGATAAGTATCGTATGCCCGCCATCAAGTTGGACGAAGAGGCCAGGCAACTGCTGCTTACTTATCGTTGGCCGGGTAATGTGCGCGAACTGAAAAATGTAACCGAACGGATTTCCATTATAGAAGAAGGACGGGATATAACTGCCAACATTCTGCAACAATACCTCCCTAATCTGCAAGTGGAAAAATATCCCGTTTTGGTGAAAAAGGAAAACGAACAAAAAATATTTAACAGCGAGCGCGAAATCCTGTATCAGGTTCTTTTTGACATGAGAAATGATGTGAACGAATTGAAAAAACTTGTTCACGAAATAATGGGAGGGAACGTACAAGTACCGGTTGCCGATAATACCTATCCTCACGCACATCCGATACATGCCTCCATCCAGGAAGTAGAACCGGAGGAAGAAGAAACACTCTCGCTCGAAGACGTTGAAAAAGAAATGATTCGCAAAGCTTTGGAAAAACACAATGGGAAAAGGAAAAATGCCGCAACCGATTTAAAGATTTCGGAACGGACATTGTACCGGAAAATTAAAGAATATAAATTGGAATAAAATGCGAGAGATAAGAAATATAGGACTTTTTTGCCTTCTGGCGATATGCTGTGCGGGATGCAAGATAGCGTATAGTTTCAATGGGGCTTCGGTAGATTATACGGTAACGAAAACGGTTTCGATAAGCGACTTCCCCAATCAGGCCCCATTGGTTTACCCTCCCTTGTCTCAGAATTTTACGGAAGGACTGAAAGATATATTCATTCGTCGCACCAAGCTCCGGATGGTTTCCGCTAATGGCGATTTGGATTTGGAAGGAGAAATCATCGGATATGCCGTAGCCCCCATGGCGGTAAAGGAAGACGCTTATTCTTCTATGACCAGATTAACGCTTACCGTGCGTGTGCGTTTCGCCAATCGGGCCAACCCCGACAAGGACTTTGAACGTTCCTTCTCGGCCTATCGCGAATTTAACAGCAATACAATGATGGAAACCGTGCAGGATGAATTGAACGAAGAACTGATTAAGGAAATTACGGATCAAATCTATAATTCAACGGTTGCCGACTGGTAAAATGGATGCTACGGAACTATATCGCTTCATGGAGGATGCGTCGTTGCTGAATAAAGACACGCTACCGGGACTGAAACAGTTGGTGGACGATTACCCCTATTTTCAAACAGCAAGGATGCTTTACCTGAAAAATCTGGCCATGCTGAACGATATACAATTCGGCGTAGAATTAAACAAAACCGCGATTTACATCCCCGATCGCAAAATGCTGTATATGTTTATCGAAGATGTACGGCTTATTCTGAAAAAACATACCGTACAGGAACCATTACCCGAAGAACAAAATCCTTTCGATCTTATCGACACATTTTTGAAAGATCAATTGGGCGAAGAGCCGGATCCTACCATCGTACTCCCTCCATCCGTAAACCAGGACTATGTGCTATGGAGTATTCGCGAAGGACAGAGCTTGGAGGATGGTAATCTCTCTCCGGCGTTGAAGCACGAAGACCTTATCAACAAATATCTTGAGGACGAAGAACAAGGAGGCCGACGCTGGATGGATACAGACGATACGACGCAATACGCTACGCCCGATTCAATCGGCAAGCTGAATCAAAACGAAGAAGAAGGAGGTAAATCGTTGGATGATTCTTATTTTACGGAAACGCTGGCAAGAGTTTACATCAGGCAAAAACGATATGCAAAAGCATTAGAAATAATTCGAAATCTAAGCTTGAAATATCCGGAAAAAAATATTTACTTTGCAGACCAAATCAGATTTTTGGAGAAATTGATTATTAACACTAAAAAAAACAGTTAACATGTACGTATTTATTTCAGTTTTAATTCTGATAGCAGCCATACTTCTTATCTTGATTGTTTTAATTCAAAACTCAAAAGGAGGAGGCTTAGCATCGGGATTTTCTTCTTACAACCAATTTATGGGTGTACGTAAAACAACCGACTTTTTGGAAAAAGCAACTTGGATATTAGCCGGCACCGTTGTTTTGTTGAGTGTCGTCATTACGGCCTTTATCCCCAGAAATGAGGGAGCTGTTCAATCCGAAATCAGGCAACAAGTAAACGATGCTCCGACAATCGACCCGAACATGATTGCTCCCGACTTCGGTACAGCCCAACAACCTGTTGTGCCGGAAGAAACGCCTACGGAATAAGACATTTTATGGTTAGTTTTTGATTCTATC
>JAISZY010000260.1 GCA_031284375.1 Tannerellaceae bacterium
GAAACCGATTTCCGACACAGCCTCATGCAACAATTTGAACAACATCAGGCATAATCTGTCGGACGAGAATCCTTTGCAGTAAGATTATTCCATTTGTTTATTCCGAATCAAACGCTCCATTTCCGCATATTTTTTTGCTTGCTCTTCGAGCGCTTTTGCCTGTTCTTCGATTCGTTTCGCCTGCTCTTCAAGCGCTTTGTCTTTCTCTTCAAGTACTTAGTCTTTTTCATCGAGCGCTTCGGTCAGTTCCCTGATTTGATAGCCGTACGTGTCGTCGATGGTACGGACAAATTCCGCTTCGTTTTCTATTTCCCTGCGTTCTTCGGGGTCGACGCCCATCTCGTGTAGCGTTTGGGTAATCAGGAGCATTTCCTCGTCTTCGGGCGATGGATGATAGCGGTATTCCTTTACCGCTTCCGAACCGTTGTCGGCAAAACAGGTCTGTTCAAATACGCTGATTAGTTTTTCCAGAGCGGTATAGTAACGGTTGTCCGTTATTCTGCCCACCTGAATAATGTAGGAGTCGTGCGTAAGCTGTTCGATAAAATCATCCCGACCGGAGACCGGTTTGTCTGTTAGCATATCGGTGTATGTGCGGCCAACTTTCAGACAGGAACATTTTATTTCGGTCAGTTTGCTTCCCAGAATATAAATGGTGATAATGGGGAGCGTCATTTTCCGGTTCACTTTATTAATGATGACCGTGTCTCTTGTCGAATACTGCGCCCCCAGATATTGGCGAAAGCGGTGTACGTCTACTGTTCCCAGCGACTTTTGTACCTCTATCAATATCTTGCGGTATTCGCCTTCCTGGGTCAGAACCGTTGCCATGAAATCGACACGGTAAACCGAATAGGGTATCGTAATGTCTTCTTTTCCGTCGGTCTCGTCTTCTTTCTGCTTTTTGTGCGTGAACTCCTGTGGACGGACATCAACGGCCGTAACCTGCTGACCCAGGATGGCGCTCAGGAAAAATTTGACGATCTTCATGTTTTCCATCAGCCGTTTAAACACCGTATCATATATCGGATTGGCGATGATATACGGTTTTGATTCTCTTTGTTGTTTTTCGTCTGTTGCCATACGTATTGTTTCATTATAGAGTGCAAAATTATCCATTATTTTCGATTCGGGCAGAAAGCTATGTTATTGGCCGAATGGAAACCCCTTATTCCCTTATTGTGAAGCGTGGTATTGGAAGAAAATAAGGGAATAAGGGGAAGGGGTTTCGCGGTGGTTTCTGTGCGCCTACAATTTAGGCAATTCCCACGGGGCGCGATAATGGGCTTTGGAGAGCGCGATGGCATCTTTATCGCCCACAATCTGATTTTGTGCGTTGTCCCATTGCACTTCACGCTGTATGCGGCAGGATATGTTTGCCAAGTGAGACATTTTGGCTACGCGTGCGCCGATGGCAATGTCGGCATTGGGTAATTCGCGGCTTCGGATGCATTGGAGGAAGTTGCCTACATGGTTGTAGAGGCCTTTACCTTCTCCTTTTTTGAAAGGTACGGCTTCCATCCTTGGCGTATTATTGGCAACGACGGGAAATACTTCCCATCCGGCGCGGGTGAGTAGCATGGTACCGTTTTCTCCGTAAAAGGCCAATCCTTCTTTTTTGTCGAACAATCCGTGGTTGATTCCGCAGGCATGATCCCAGATGATATTGAAATCCTTGTATACGTAGGTTGCCATCAGGGTGTCGGGAGTTTCCATGGCATCGTGGGGGTAAGCAAATTTACCTCCGCTGCCGTAGGTGTGTGCAGGCAGGTCGGCGCCCATACCTTCCAGGGCGTAGTCTAAGAGATGTACTCCCCAGTCGGACATCAGGCCGCCGGCATAGTCCCAGAAGAAACGGAAATTGTAATGGAAACGATATTCGTTGAACGGACGTTTCGGGGCCGGCCCCAGCCACATTTCGTAATCCACTCCGGCGGGCGGGTTACTGTCCGGTTTCACGGGCAAGGTAGGTTTTGCATCCTGATAGGCCCATACTTTTACGGTGCGGATACGGCCGATATTTCCGTTGCGCAGATAGGCGGCGGCTTCCTGCCAATGCGGGTCGCTGCGTTGCCACTGTCCTACCTGTACAATCCGGTTATATTTCCGGGCGGCCTTGAGCATCAAATCGCACTCTTCGATGGTATTGGAGAGCGGTTTTTCTACATAGACATCTTTTCCGGCCTCGACTGCCCGCACCATGGGTAAGCAATGCCAATGATCGGGCGTGCCGATAATTACGGCGTCTACGTCTTTGTTGTCTATCACCTGTCGCCAGTCTTTGTACAGGAGCGGAGTTTTCTTGCCTGTTTTCTTTTCGACGTCGGCCGCACGTTTGTTCAGCCATTCGTCGTCTACGTCGCAGAGGGCGATACACTCTACCTCCGGATAGTTGAGAAAGGCATTCAGATTGGAATATCCTTGGCTACGGCATCCAATCAAGGCCACTTTTATCTTTTCACTTGGAGCGGTTTGTCCGTAAAGAGAGTTCGAATTTTCTCCCAATAAAGGAGTGATACCGATGGTAGCCGCGGACAGGGCTGTTTTCTGCAAAAAATTTCGTCTGTTCATTTTTCTTCGTCTGATGTGTTGATAATCCGGATAACAAAATCTATTTTTGTGCAATAGTACAAAAAAAAAAGAAATTCAAAACTACAGTCTACGCATAAATTACAACAGATGGAAAACAAGATAGCAAATCTTAGCTGGTACGTTTTGTATACATTTCCCCGGGCAGAGAAACAAGTGAGAGACAGAATCCGTTTGGACGATGTAGAATGTTGGCTTCCTTTGCATCGCACTCCCAGAGTATGGTCGGATCGGGTAAAGCTGGTGGATGTACCTCTTTTTCATTCCTATATTTTTGTTCGCTGCGTCGAAGAACGTTTGTACGCTCTATTGAAGGTCTACGGCGTGGTGCGTATTGTTTATTATAATGGTAAGCCGGCCGTTGTTCGTCCGGACGAGATAGAGGCCATCAAAGAATTTCTGGCGCAATCGGCCGGTCGTATGCTTGTGGTAGGCGAAGAAGTTGAAATTCTGACGGGCGCCATGAAGAAAGTTTCAGGAAAGATTCAGAAAATCAAGAAGACCTATTTAGTCTTGTACCTCGAACAATTGGGCGCTACCGTATGCGTTAATCCGGCCGATGTAGCCCCCACCAAAAGACTAAAGTAATCTCATCCCTCCGAAAATAAACATGCAAAGCAGGAAAGAACAAATTATCGAACTGTGGAAAACCGTTTTTAATGATTCGGACGAGTTTATGCGTTTGTATTTCGAACAAGTATATAAAACCGGGAACGCATTCGTAATCGAAAAGAACGGACGGGTTATATCCTCCCTGCAGATGCACCCCTATCGCATGTCTTTCTGCGGAGAAGACATACCGGTAGGTTATATTTCGGGCGCCTGCACGCTACCGTCCGAACGAGGGAAAGGATGGATGAGTACACTTTTACAGAACACTACGGCCGAGATGAAAAGACGGAACATACCCGTTGCCGCATTGATTCCCGCCGAGGAATGGCTCTTTGATTATTATCGTTCGAGAGGATATACGGAAACCTTCTGCTATTTGCCCGAAATCTATGTCCGAAGCGAAGATTTCGTATCGACGCCCGATGGGATTGTTGTACGCAGGGAAAGGGAACCCCATGGGGCGTTTTACGATTATTTCGACCGGAAACTGCGCGAACGTCCCCTCTGTATACTGCATACGTACGAAGATTTTGCTGTTATTCTCCAAGATTTGGAATTGTCCGACGGTTCCTTTTTTGTGGCCACTCATGCCGGATGCCCGGTAGGGATGGCTTTTGTCTCTCCCGGCGAAATAGACGAAAATACCGGAGAACAAAGCCTGTTATGCAAAGAAATACTGTACAACGACGAAGACGTAAAACGCCATGTATTGTCGGCCATAACCCATCAGCTCCATGCAGACAAAGCCGTATGCCGAATCCCCTCCGCCGGTTGTTTGCCAACCCATCCTTACGGAATGGCGAAGGTAATCGACCCCGAACCGCTTATCGGTTTATGGATGGCGGCTCATCCGGGCAGTACTCTATCCGGAACCGATCTGAAGCGCATGGATAGGCGCAGGCTGACGCATCTTTTATTCAATTACCCGGAGGCCTGTATGAGTTTAATGCTGGATTAAAGTATTCGATGAAAAACATCCGGTTGTGATTATTATTGTTTACTTTTGTTTCAAATTATAAGTAGATAATCGGTATTAAAAATCAAATCGGAGAAAATAATATGGTACATCATCAATTAGACACATTGGATGAGAAAATTCTGAAATTAATCATCAATAATGCCCGTAAGCCCTTCCTCGAAGTAGCTCGCGAATGTAATGTATCCGGTGCGGCAATACATCAACGTATCCAAAAACTCATTAATTTGGGAGTGATTAAAGGTTCCGAATTTATTATTGACAACATGAAGGTAGGATACGAAACATGTGCTTATATCGGATTGTTTCTGAGTTCTCCGGGGCAATTTGCATCCGTATCGGAAGCGTTGGAAAAAATACCGGAAGTAGTAGAATGTCATTATACAACCGGGCGGTACGATTTATTTATAAAAATCTATGCCAAGAACAACCAACATTTGCTCAATATCATTCATCAGAAGCTGCAACCACTCGGTTTGTCGCGTACCGAATCGCTTATCTCTTTCAAAGAAGCTTTCAAGAAACAAATCCCCATAGATTGGCAGGAAGGAAACGAATAAAATTCCTATTTAAATAATTCATACATTAATTCCTATGACAAAACAGATTTCTTTTTTAGGGTGCATGGTATTTCTATGCGCCGGGTGTACGTTTACCCCCTCTCAGCCGGACAAGGAAGCGCATATTATTCCGGCGCCGGTTTATCTCCGGCAAACAACCGACGGCGCTTCATTCTCTATCAACGCCAAAACGCCGCTTGCTTATTCCGACAATTCCCTCCGGGAGACGGCGCTGCAACTATCTGCCGAACTGAAAACGCAAACAGGCGTTGCTTTGCCCGTAGAGGAAGCCCCCTCTACATTCCGGACAAAATCTATTTATCTGGAACTGACCGACCGGATAACCACCCCGGAACCTTTGCCCGAAACGTTCGGTATCAGTCCGAAAGAAGCCAATCCGGCAGATGAGCAGTATGCGCTCCATATCTCGGCCGATACCTTGCGGCTCACGTCTGCTTCGGCCGAAGGTATATATCGCGCCATGGCTTCGTTGCGACAACTGATTGGCGTTTCTACTTTTCCCGTACAACTGCCGGCCTTGCAGATATACGATGCGCCTCGTTTTGCCTGGCGCGGACTTTCGCTCGATGTATCCCGCACGTTTTTCACCGTTCCGGAAGTAAAGACCGTTATCGACATGATTGCCCTGTATAAGATGAATGTGCTGCATCTTCACCTGAGCGACCATGAAGGATGGCGGATACAGATAAACGCCTATCCGCGTCTTACGGAGATAGGGAGTGCGATACCGAACCGGAACAGGAAGGGAGGGTTTTATACGCAAGACGATTACCGGGAATTGGTTCGATATGCCGCCGAACGTTTCATCACCCTTGTGCCCGAAATAGATATGCCCGGACATACGGCCGCCGCTTTTGCTTCTTATCCGGAAATGAAAAATGCCGTTCCTTCGGGCAGCGCAACAAATAGCGCTGGGGTAAACATGGTAGCGCTCGACCCGGACGACCCAGCCGCCATGCTATTGGTGAAGAACGTGCTTAGCGAACTGGCTTCCCTGACGCCCGGAAACTATATCCATATCGGAGGAGACGAAACGTTTGGTATGCCCAAAGAAAAGTATGAACGCTTTGTAGAGAAGACGCGGAACATGGTGAGGGAGGAGATTCGGAAGAACATAGTAGGCTGGCAGGAGATTTCCCGCACGCGTATCGGAGCCGGGGATGTGATTCAGCATTGGATTGCGCTGGATATGGAGGGAAGTCTGGAAAGCCCGGACGTTGCGTCTGCGATTCCTCCCGAAATGCTGAAGGCCATGAAGGAGCTGTTTGCGGAAGCGCCCGGAGATATCACACGAGCGATAGAGAAACAAGCCCGAATCATTATCTCGCCGGCTCGTTTTGCCTATCTGGATTTTCCGTACCGGGAAACCGGCGTAGATTCCTTGCAGGAAACAGAGCGGCAGCGTTTAGGCTTATCGTTTTATCCGAGAACTACGGTAGAAGAATCCTGGAACTGGAATCCTACTACGTTCAATCCTCTCATCGAAGCGACGCATATTGCCGGAGTGGAAGCCGTTATATGGTGCGAAACCATCGAGAGTATCTCCGACCTTCAGTTTCTGCTTCTTCCCCGCCTTTCCGGTGTGGCCGAAAAAGGATGGTCGCCACAGGAAACAACGGGTTGGGAGATGTATAAAAAACGCCTCGCCGGCCAATCCCCCATGTGGGAAAAGGCCGGCTGGAACTATTTCAAATCATCTTTGATTGATTGGGAGTAATAACCGTGGACGCGGAAAACGTCCGATTCGCCGATTCTAATTATGGGTCGGCGAATAACTTTTGTTCAGGTAGATTAATAATTCGTTCGTAATATCGAACGCATCGTCTGCCAGCAGGATGTTGTCGTTCGATATGTT
Source organism: Tannerellaceae bacterium (assembly GCA_031284375.1). Classification (GTDB taxonomy): domain Bacteria; phylum Bacteroidota; class Bacteroidia; order Bacteroidales; family Tannerellaceae; genus DFXE01. The sequence continues at coordinate 6,614 of JAISZY010000260.1, forward strand.
GCTGAAAATAATCTGATAATTCTTTCCGTGGTTGAAAATTTTCAGTTGAGCGGACAATGAGTCGCGCAATTGTTCGATAAGCTTCTGCTGTTCGGCCATCAGTTCTTGCGTGAGGCGATTGTCCAGCGCTTCCAGTTCCTGGCGTTTTTTCACCAATCGCTGTTGTTCCTGTTCTGCCCGTTCGCGGGTTAAGAAGGCGTTGTTGTTTACTTTGCGTTCAAAATCCTGGATTTCCGATTGAAGCTGGCTTCCCTGTTGATTTACGCTTGCGCGAGCATTCTCCTCCTTACGTACAATAATCTCATTCAAATCTTTATAGTAATTGTAATTTTGGAGAAGGGAGTCCATATTTACATAAGCGACAGGCAAGGGAGAAGACAAATTTTCTTCCAAGTCAAGGGTTGGCTTTTTCGTATCTACCAACTCTTTCTTCCCTGTGAAATGCAGTATAAACAGGATGATAACAGCCACGGCAAGTACGCCGTTAATGATGTAGTTAATATTCTTCATAAGTTCAATTTATATTACTTTATTATATTTCGTTCCATCTATCTTTTAGATCTTTTCGATGCAATTGTTCGTCATACCGCGACCGGGCGCATCGAGTTCCCCGATTCCTCAACACCTTGTCGCTTGCCGAAAGCAAGGCGACACAGGCAAGAACAATTATAATTGTTATCAATAGCGTTGCGAGCATTTTCTTTATATATTTGTGGACGCAAATATAAGAGTTAAACTAATTGCTTTGCGTATTTTGGGATGGAATTATCTATTAAAATTGAAATAATAAATGAAAATTACAGATTTAAAACCGGAAATTGTATGGAAGTATTTCCATGAAGTGACACAAGTGCCTCGTCCGTCGAAAAAGGAAGAACAAATAATTCGATACCTCGAATCGTTTGCCGGCAAGCATCATCTTGCTTTGAAAAAGGATGAGGCAGGCAATATTCTGATATCGAAACCGGCCACGCCGGGGTACGAGCATTTGCCTGTGATAATCTTACAGTCGCACGTAGATATGGTGTGCGAGAAGAATGAAGACAAGGTATTCGACTTCGGAAAAGACGCTATTCAAACCCTCGTAGACGGAGAATGGCTCCGCGCCGACGGTACGACGCTTGGAGCCGATAATGGTATCGGCGTAGCGGCGGAACTGGCCATCTTGGCCTCGGAAGATATTGAGCATGGACCCTTGGAATGTCTTTTCACCGTGGATGAAGAATCCGGGCTAACGGGCGCCCAAGCCCTTGAATCCGGATTTATGACCGGAAAGATTCTGCTCAACCTCGACAGCGAAGACGAAGGAGAGATTTTTGTAGGATGCGCCGGAGGCAAAACCACAAAAGGCTTATTCAGATACACGCCTATGGCTACAACAAACGATTTCGATTATTTCCGTATCAGCGTAAAAGGACTGCATGGCGGACATTCCGGAAGCGAGATTCACAAAGGGCTGGGCAATGCCGTTAAAATACTGGCGCGTTTCCTGTATCCGCTGGAAATAGACTTGGGTTTCGATTTTTGTTCCATAGACGGGGGTAATCTGCACAACGTGATCCCACGCGAAGCACACGCCGTAGTGGGATTGTATGAAGGAGACAAAGAAAAGGTGCGCGTGATGCTGAACAAGTTTATCGCCCAAATAGATAATGAATTGAAGCATGTGGACGCAGGAGTGCAGATTACGATGGAATCGACCGATATGCCGGATACGTTTATAAGTCGTCCAACGTCGGAAAAACTTATTTACGCCCTGAATGCCTGTCCGCATGGAGTGATGGCGATGAGTAGCGATATAGAAGGCTTGGTAGAAACATCCACCAATCTGGCGTCTGTAAAAATGGAAAAAAACCAAGTGATTGTTACCACCAGTCAGCGGAGTTCCGTCGAATCGGCCAAGGAAGCCGTGGCCAATCAAGTGGCCTCCGTCTTTCACTTAGCCAAGGCCGAAGTAACGCAGAGCGGCGGCTACCCCGGATGGGAGCCCAATCCCAACTCCCGGATACTAAAGGTGGCGAAGGAAAGCTACGTGCAACTGTTCCACAAAGAGCCGAAAATCAAAGCAATCCACGCCGGACTGGAATGTGGTTTATTCCTCGAAAAATATCCCCATTTAGACATGATATCCTTCGGGCCGACGCTACGCGATGTACATTCGCCCCACGAACGTATCCTGATTGATACCGTAGACCTGTGGTGGAAACATCTGCTTGCCCTGCTGAAAGCAATTTAAATTCCGAAGCAAAACAGATACGAGAAGCATGGGAAACAACAATTGTCCGTTGCGTGCGGCAGCCGGTTTATTACTGAAAGTAAGCGGATTGTTTTTACTGATTTCTTTGTCATGCAATGAAATAGAGGATTCGTATTCTACCAATCCAAACAACCGCTTGCATTTCTCTGCCGATACCCTTTCGTTCGATACGGTATTCACAACGATAGGCTCCGCCACGCGGCAGATGATGGCGTACAACACCCATAAAGACCCGCTCCTGATTGAGTCTGTCCGGATAGCAAACGGAAAAACGTCGGGCTTTCGCCTGAATGTAGACGGACGAAGCGGCGAAGCATTTTCCAATATCCGCATAGCAGGAAAAGACAGCTTGTTTGTTTTTGTAGAAGTGACCGTCTCTCCCACCGGACAAAACCGCCCCTTATTCATAGAAGACCGGCTGGAATTTACCCTGAACGGACAAACGCAAACCGTGCACCTGCAAGCATATGGACAGGATGTGCATCTCCTGAAAGGGGGCGTTACGCTTTCGCGCGATACCGTGTGGACAAGCGAACGCCCCTTCCTTATTTACGATAGCTTGGCGATAGATAGCGGCGTGACATTAACCATCCGAAAAGGCGCCTCGCTCTACATGCACAAACAAGCAAAATGGCTGATAAACGGAACGCTACGGGCTGAAGGTACGCGGGAAGAACCTATCGCCTTCCGAGGCGACCGCTTAGATAACCTGCTGACCGACTTGCCTTACGACCGCATCGCCAATCAATGGGGCGGACTCTACTTCGGCCCTGCCAGCTTTGGTAACC
>JAISZY010000001.1 GCA_031284375.1 Tannerellaceae bacterium
TGCCCCGTTTGCATTCGTAAAAAATGTTACTTATGGGTGAAATTTTTATAATTCGCATTGTCTTTAAGTTTTCATAAGCATCGCTTCGGAAAGTCATTGTGATCATTTTTAAAATCATTGCAATGAAATTTCGAAATGATTGCAATGATCTCCGGAAATCATTGCAATCATTTCCTGGAAACATCGGCATCAAATTACCAAAAAGCGTATAATCATTTTTATAAAATAGCAAATGTGGTAAAATTAACTTTAAAATACATTGACGAAATGATATATGAGTCCTGCTTATTCTATCATAATGTATATACTTTGATGACATTTCACTTTAATATAAGGAATAAAACATTTATTGACATAAAAGACAATTTGCTGATTATCAAATCAAAGAAACAAAAACACGGATTGTAGTGGTTTATCGAGGAACTTCTTCACTACTACGGGTTAGTCTGCCCCTGGACAGAGCATCAAGTCTATGAGTTCGGTTTTGACATCATCTTGCGCATTTCGGTACCTCATCAACGGTTCATTTACATTCACCTTTTACATGGTCACCTGCCTGTCTCTTGACAGACTTTTCGGACATCGCTCACGACCTTAGCTCTTTACTAAAGCCACATGCCGCGGTTTGAAACCTCCTCCTATAAGGCGGTTCCGAGGGGCCTACCCTCATCTCTCACCAAGCACCGAACTACCGTTTTTCAGGCGATAGTTCGTTCGTGGCACACTATACAATGGCGCCTCAAAAAAAGAATCAACCTTTTTTTCTCCCTGAATCGCTGGAAATAAATAGCTCATTAGGGAAACTCCGTTTTTTTGTGTAACTTCGCCGTTCAAACAACGAAGGTTTATATTATAGAAATTGAACACGGCACAAGTTTCTGCATAAAAATCTTTTTTAGAAAGTTTCAAATCATAAATAAATATATCAAACTGCCCATGGCTATATCATTTAATAAAAGAGAACTAGAGAAGAAAAAAGAGCAAAAAAGAAAAGAAAAGCAAAAACGTAAAGAAGAACGTAGGGCGAATGCCGGCGGCTCGTTCGACGATATGATTGCTTATGTGGACGAAAACGGTGTAATAACCAATACCCCGCCCGATCCTGTAAAGAAAAAGGAAATTGATGCCGAGAATATCGCTGTTTCCACCCCCAAGAAGGAAGAGCAGGAGGAGGAGGTTGTACAAAACGGGCGGGTAGAATATTTTAATCCGGATAAAGGATATGGATTTATCAAAAACACTGATAGTATGGAGAAATATTTTTTCCATATCAGCAACGCTCCAGCCAATATAGCCGAAGGAAATATGGTCGCGTTTGAATTGGAACGGGGTGAAAGAGGTCTGAATGCCGTAAGAATCGTTCTTACCCAGTGAAACGGAATATTTACTTACATTTAATAATAGAAAAGAAATGAACATTTATGTATCAAATTTGAACTTTAGCACAACAAGCGAAAGTTTACAGGATTTATTTGCAGAGTACGGAGAAGTTGATTCTGCTAAAATTATTACAGACAGGGAAACCGGACGTTCGCGCGGCTTTGGATTCGTTGAAATGTCCGACAACCGTGCAGGACAAAAAGCAATCGACGAACTGAACGAAACCGATTTTGAAGGAAAAACAATTTCCGTAAACATTGCACGCCCTAAAAAAGAAAGGAGCAGCGGCGGATATAATCGTGGTGGCGGCGGTGGCTACAATAGAAATCGCTACTAATTGAAGGTATCTTTGAAAACGGGAAAGTCGGCAGGCTTTCCCGTTTGTTTGTATAAAGAATTGATTGTACTTTTAGCAGACTTTGACAACAAAAAGATGAAAAGTGTATCCTACATATTATTTTTATTCCTGTCGGTTTGTGGGACGACGGCTCAGAACGGGGAAGAAGTTTTTACGTTTTTGCGTTATCCTTCCTCCGCAAGGGTGAGCGCCTTGGGAGGGAATCATGTTTCCGTTGTAGAACGAGACCCTTCGCTGGTTTTCCATAATCCGGCTTTGGGCGGCGCCGAGATGGATGGCATGGTGAATCTGAATTACATGAATTTCGTTTCCGACATACACCAGGGAAGCGCCCTTTACACCAAAGCCTGGGGCGAAAACGGAGCCTGGGGCATAGGCGCAAATTTTATCAGTTACGGCAATTTCCGGCAAACAACCGAAGAGAAATGGACGGAAGGCGAGTTTTCGGTAGAAGACATGAGCCTGAGCGTTTTTTATTCGCGCAATCTTTCCGAACGCTGGCGGGGCGGGCTTGCCTTGAAATTCCTGTATTCTTCGTTGGAAAGTTATACTTCTTTCGGTTTGGCGGCCGATGCAGGCCTGAGTTATTATGATTCGGAAAAAGAATTTTCGGCCGGCGTCGTGCTCAAACATGCCGGTGCACAACTAAAGGCGTATTACGACAAGCAGGGGCGGCTACCGTGGGATATTCAGATGGGATTCAGCAAGCGCTTGGCTTATGCACCCTTCCGCCTTTCGCTTACCGCCATGTATCTGAATACTTGGGATTTCTCGTATATCGACCATACCCGTCCGGCATATGAGGGAGATACGTTTTTTCAGACATTTGTCAAGCATTTTGTTCTTGGAGTAGACTTTATCCCTTCGGAAAACTTCTGGCTGGGGCTTGGTTTCAATCCCAAAACCCAGGCAGATATGAAGCTACAAAGCGGCAGTAGCGGTTTGAGCGGCTTTTCGGCAGGAGGAGGGGTAAAGATAAAAACATTCGACGTTGGCGTATCCATTGCCCGTTATCATCCTTCCGCCTTGTCGCTGATGCTTAGCGTATCCGCTACGCTATAAGGAACCCTCGCCTGCGCAGTTCTGCCGCGTTTGATAAATACGGCGGATGATATCAACCACTTTCAAGCCTTCGAGAACGTTGGTCGTAATGGGTTCGGAAGAAGAACCGGAAAGAACGTTCACGACATTGCGGATTACGTAATGATGATTTTGTGCGGAGCCTTTGTAGGCTCCGTAATCGTTTCCGGGATTGGTGGGAAGAAGCTGGGGCAAGGTATAGTCTTTTACGTGGCAGTATGCTACTTTGTCCATGTATTGTCCGCCGATTTTTATGCTGCCGTTTTGGGCTATAATCAGCATACTGCTTTCCATGTTCTTGTCCCAAACGGAAGTAGAGTAGCAGAGAGAGCCGATCCCTCCGTTCACGAAGCGGAAATTTATGATCCCCGAATCTTCGAAGGCGGTGAGGCCAGCGTGGTTGAAATCTGCAAAACGCGCCTGTATATCGGCAATGTCGCCAAAGAGCCAATACATGATGTCTACGAAGTGAGAGAACTGGGTGAAAAGCGTACCTCCATCCAGAGCGGCGTCGCCATGCCAACCGCCCGGTTTGTAATAACGCTCGTCCCGGTTCCAATAACAGTTGAACTGCGCCATATAGATATCTCCCAGCCGTCCGGAGGTTATCATTTCTTTTATCCATAGGGAGGGGGGGGAGTAGCGGTTTTGCATCACACAAAACGCTTGTTTCCGGTGTTTGAGGGCGGTATAAACCACTTTTTCGGCATCGGTGCGGGTGAGCGCCATCGGTTTCTCTATGACAACATGGTAGCCGGCTTCGAGGGCGCGGATGGCCATCGAAGCGTGCAGTCCGTTCGGCGTACAGATATTAACGACGTCTATCGGAAAAGCGGCTGACAGCATATCGGCAAAGTTGGTAAAGAAAGGCGCTTCGAAGGCTTCGATGCCCAGCGCTTCGCGAGGGAGGATGTCGCACAGAGCGACTAATTGGGCGCCTTCGTCGCGTAGAATCATGTCGGCATGACGCTTGCCGATATGTCCGCAGCCCGCTACGGCAAACTGTATCTTTTTCATCGCCGGCGCTTATTTCAGCAGACTGTCGGGAAATAGATGCTCTTTTTCTATGTCCTTAAAGTAAAGATAGGTTCCTACTTTAAGTTCGGCGCAGGCGGCCTCGTCGGCTACGATGATGCCTTTGGGGTGCAGTTGCAAGGCGGTGATTGTCCACATCTGGCTCACGGCTCCTTCCACTACCTGTTGCAAGGCACGAGCCTTGTTGTGACCGTTTACCAAGATAAGCACTTCTGCGGCATCCAATACAGTACCTACGCCTACGGTAAGGGCTGTTTTCGGAACTTTGTTCACATCATTGCCGAAGAAACGCGCATTGGCAAGGATTGTGTCGGTAGTCAGCGTCTTGACGCGGGTACGCGAGGCTAAGGAAGAACCTGGTTCGTTGAAGGCGATATGCCCGTCGGGGCCTATGCCCCCCACAAAGAGGTCTACTCCTCCCACGGCCTTCATAGCGGCTTCGTACTCGGCACATTCCTGCTCCGGATTGGCGGCATTCCCGTTCAGGATATGCACATGCTCTTGGGGTATATCCACGTGGTAGAAGAAATTGTTCCACATAAACGAGTGGTAGCTTTCGGGATGGTCTTGCGGCAATCCCACATATTCGTCCATATTGAAAGTTATCACATGGCGGAATGAAACTTTTCCCTGCTTATGCAGTTCTATCAGGTTGCGGTACATGCCCAAGGGCGACGAGCCGGTAGGCAATCCCAGCACAAAGGGTTTGACTTCCGAAGGCTGAGCTTTTTGTATTTTGGAGGCGACATAATTCGCCGCCCATTGGGAGAGTTGTTCGTAATGGGGTTCAATAATCAGTCTCATGTTTGTTGTTTCTTTTTGGGGGGATTATCATGCTTCTTTTAGTTTGTCGGCCATTGTTTTTCCTAAGTTCAGGCAGGCTTCGTAGGTATCGGCCGTTCCGCTTTGTTTCTGTTCTACCGGTATGCCTACGATTTCCCAGTTCATACGTTCGGCAAAAGCAGCGAGGCGTTTTACGGAGGCGCCGGCCCATGTGAATGATCCAAAATAGCCGAAGAGACGTTTTTTCACTTCGCGTATTTCTATCTTGTTCAGAAGCGATTCTATTTCGGGAAACAGTTGATTGCTATACGTAGGACTTCCTACAATTAAACTTTTGTACCGGAATACATCCCTCAGGATATAGGAGGCATGGGTTTTGCTTACGTTGTGCATCGCGATGTTCTTTATTCCGTTTTCGGCCAGCGAACCGGCAATGGCTTCCGCCATTTGTTCGGTATGTCCGTACATGCTTCCATATGCAATGGTTACGCCGTTTTCTCCTTCATACCGGCTCAGACGGTCGTAAACGGAAACGGCGTCGGCCAAGTGTTCGCGCCATACAGGTCCGTGCGTAGAACAGATGGTTTGAATATCCAGACCAGCCAGTTTTTGAAGCGCTTTCTGCACCGGGCTTCCGTATTTTCCTACGATATTGGCATAATAGCGTATCATCTCGTCTGCGAAAGGAGCTACATTCTGCTCCGTATCGATAACGCCTCCGTTCAGCGCACCATAGGTGCCGAAGGCATCGGCTGAAAACAGCACTTTTTCTTTCGGGTCGTATGTAAACATCACTTCCGGCCAATGTACCATCGGCGCCATATAGAAACGGAGTTCACGGCTGCCGATGGAGAGCGTATCACCTTCTTTCACTTCGTGGAGGCCAGAGGTAATTCCGTGATAGCCTTCCAACATTCCGAAGGTTTTACTGTTGCCCACAATCTGCACGTCCGGATACTGCCGGCGCAGCAGACGGATACTTCCCGAATGGTCGGGTTCCATGTGCCCCACCACTAAGTAATCCAATGGGCGGCCGTTTAAGACACCGGCTATTTTTTTGAGAAAAAGATCCGAGTAACATACATCCACCGTGTCTATCAGTACGGTTTTATCGTCGAGGAGCAGGTAGGAGTTATAGGATACACCGGAAGGTAAGGGCCATAGATTTTCAAACAATTCTTTTTGACGGTCGTTAACGCCAACGTAAAACAAGTTATTTGTTATTTCTTTTGGTTTCATAGGTTTTATTCTTATAAAGAGCTTTCCAAACAAAGTAAATGCCGGCTAAGACAAAGGGTATGCTAAGCAGTTGTCCCATATTGAGGAACATATCGGCTTCGAAATCTTCCTGGATATTTTTGAAAAATTCGATAAAGAAGCGCGAGCCGAAGATGCAAACCATAAACAGACCAAAGATAAGACCTTCTTTCTTATAGGCGTCTTTCTTGAAGTAGAGCCACATGCAAAGGGCGAAGGTAAGCAGGTAACATCCGGCTTCGTACAACTGGGTGGGATGACTCGGGGCGCTGAAGATCGGTTCGGCTCCTTTTTTCCAAGCATGAAGGTTTTCGATGAAACGGAATCCCCAAGGTTTATCGGTTGCATGTCCGTATATCTCGTGATTCATCAGATTTCCCAAACGGATAAGCGCTGCCACCAGACCGGTTGGGACAACCAATTTGTCGAAGGTCCAAAGCATACTTCGGTGTGAAACGCGCTTGGAGTAGAAATAAATGGCAATGATGATGCCCAATGTGCCACCATGACTGGCTAATCCGCCTTCCCATACTTTCAATATTTCTATCGGATGAGTCAGATAGTACCCTGGGTTATAGAACAGGATATGTCCCAGGCGAGCGCCTATAATGGTCCCAAGCGCCGTGTACCACAATAACGAATTTATCCAGTCGGGGGGGAGCTTTTCATTTTTCCACATACGCTCCACAATCAGGTAGCCGATAGCGAATCCCACAGCAAAGGCCATTCCGTACCAGCGAATCTCGCGCGAGCCAAGGCTGAATATAGCAGGGTCTGCCGCCCATGTAATATAATCTAACATAGCTTTATGAATTAATAGGTTGAGTAAAAAACTTATCAAACGAAGACAAAGATACTTATTCCGTATAGATTGGCAACTTTTTTATTGAAAAGACAGATAAGCATACAGTCGTTCTCGGTCGACTTCGGTAAATTCGTCCAACAGACGCAGATTGTCCCATCCGTCAAGTCCCCCTTTCCGGCGAGCTAATCGCTGGAGGACGCGCGCTTGCTTATAACTGATGTAGGGATGCTTGGCCAAGGCCTCGACAGAGAGATGATTAACCGGTATTTTCGCAATAAAAGAAGTATCGACGTGAAACCATTTCTGTAAAGAAAAGTACCGTTCTTCGTCCATTCCATACACTTCCCGAAGTTGCTCCACGGTGTAAAAACCTCCCAGCAACGTTCTGAATTTTACAATCCGGCCGGCAAAGGAACTTCCTATGCCGGGCACTTTTTTCAGCGTTATGGTATCGGCTGTATTCAGCTCTACGATGTATCCTTCGGGAAATTTCTCCGTCCGGGTATAGGATTTTGACTGCAGTTTCCGGTCGGGAACGTATTTCTTCTTTACGGACAACGGGGGTGACGGGGCCGATGCTGGAGGTGAAGTCGTATCTATGGGTATGGGCACCGGGGCGTTTTCCGGATGTACGATATAGTGAGGCTGTACCTCAGCCACCACCTCTTTCGCTCTGATTGTATCGTTGATAACTAACCAGACGCTCCCGGTGAAAATCAGTAAAAGCAGCACGATTAAAGCACGTCTTTCTTCTTTAGAAAAATATAAAAAATCACGCCAATTCATCATATTAAGGTTTTTTTAAAATGGTATAACACTGTTTTTTTGAATCTTTATGCCGCAAAGGTACAAAAAAACCAAGACCTGCATATAGCAGCCATTTGGGGGATATACTGCAAATATTTAAAAAAATTACGGAATAATGGAATATTCTATTCGTCCGAAGGGGCCTTTCTCGCCTCTGGTATTTTTCCACCACATGGCGTAGTAGAAATACTTTCCGCGTTGCTCTTCCTTAAAGTCGATGTAGAAAGGCAAATCCCAT
>JAISZY010000020.1 GCA_031284375.1 Tannerellaceae bacterium
TTGCAGTGGTAAAAAACAAAATATATTATCAGGTAAACTATGTTAATAAATTAGAATATGATATAGTGAGCTGATTTTTGTTCGCAAATTATTTGCTTTGTAACATAGAAAGCAAAATGTAGAAAGAGAGGCGACATCGCCCTTGCCGGAAATAAACGATTCGTATCCGGACGTTCCAATCGCTTGCAATTATGAGATCCCTCAGACTTTCTCAATTGGAAAATTGACCAAACATCAGGGCAAACGGTTGAACGGTAAAATACAACGATTTCTTCCTTTATCGTACGGTCAGATATTTTTTATTGCGCCTCGAAAAAAGATTTAACCAGATTTTTATCATTTAGCCTTCCTCCCATGCGGGCAGGGAAGGGGATGGGGGAGGTACCAGGGCTGAAGCTTTTTCTTACCTTTGCGATATATCAATCAAGAAAACAAATATGGAAATATCGGTAGTAATACATACGCTCAACTCGGAAAGCGTGATTCGCCAATGCTTGGAATCTGTAAAAGGATTCGACGAAATTATCCTTTGTGATATGTACAGTAGCGACAACACCCTCGCGATTGCTCGCGAATACGGTGCGACCATTGTTTTGCACGAGCCTTGCGGCGGGATTCCGGAGCCGGCGAGAGTGTTTGCCATTGGGCAGGCAACGAAAGAATGGGTCTTTGTGGTGGATTCGGACGAGGTCGTTCCCCCCGCCCTGAAGGAGTATTTGTACCGCAGCCTGTCGCAGGCCATCCCGTCTGAGGCGCTCTTTGTGCCGCGGCGGAATTTTTTTATGAATAAGTATATGCATTCTTCCTTTCCCGACTATCAGTTGCGTTTTTTCCGGAAAGATAAGTTTGTAACCTGGCCTCCCACCGTTCATTCCCGCCCTCAAATAGACGGCGCCGTCCGTAGGATACCTGCCCGCAAGGAGCTGGCTTTTATTCATTTGGAGACCAATCGTATCCGCGCCGTGGTGGCGAAGATGAACAGGTATACCGATTGCGAAATGGACCAGAGCAAAAACCGAAACGTTGGCGTAGGACGACTGATAGGCAAACCCCTCTACCGGTTCGTGCAAGTGTATATCTTTAAGGGGGGCTTTCGAGACGGGAAGGCGGGGCTTATCTATGCGCTGTTGCAGATGTATTACAAGTTTATAGCTCTGTCGAAATGCATCGAAAAGCGGGAGGTTGCAGATTGAAAGAAGTATAGGGTTTCATGGTTTTAAGGTTGCAGGCAATGGTTAGGGCGATGGTTCTTTCGATGTCGAAATTCCTTAGCCGGGCATATTCGGCAGCTACGATGCGGAGCATTTCGATGGATATATCCAGCCGGTGGAAGGCTTTGCAACCTTTTTTCCAATTCACCCGGCAAAAGCGCATCCGGTTTACGTCCACCAGCTCGAAATGCAGCTTTTTGTTTTCGTCTCTTGTATACAAAATATTTCCGTTGGAATAATCTTTGTGATAGATACCGGCTTCGTGCAGGCGGGCGGTAAAGGCGGCAAAGGCAAGCAGGATGTCGGTTTTTTCTTTTGTATTGGGAGAGATAAAGCTAAATTCCTGTCGCATGGTTATCCCTCCGGTATATTCGGAAATATAATAACTGTTTTTGAGCAATCCCCAGGCAAAGGTTTCGAGATAGGCCACCGGCGCCGGCGCATGGAAGCCTCGCACCAGGATTTCGAGGCTGTAATTGTACGAACGACGCGCTTTGGAAGGCCGGAAGAAAGCGTATACGAACCGGTTCAGCAGATGCGGTACTTTAAAGGATTTGACAACTATTTTTCTGTTGCCTGTGTAGAACATTTTAAGTTCATTTCTTTCTTTATAGATCCATTCGCCTTCTCCGGCAAAGCGGAAGCGGGCGGGTAATTGATAGACGAAATCGCTTAAATCCGTATAGGAAGGGTGAATAACGGCGTACATGTTTCTATGTGTTTTTGTTGCAATTTTTTTTCTCCCCCGAAATTATTTCCGGTTTCTGGGGTGATGTTCCAATATTTCTTTTCTCAGTGACTCACGGTCTACGTGCGTATATATTTCGGTAGTAGTTATTTTTTCATGGCCCAGCATTTCCTGAATAGCCCGGAGGTTTGCTCCCCCTTCCAGCAGATGCGTAGCGAAGGAATGTCGGAAGGTGTGGGGGCTTACGTTTTTGTGTATTCCCGCCTTTTCGGTCTGCTGTTTGACGATGTAGAAGACCATGATGCGCGATAGAGCCGTTCCTCGCCGGTTGAGAAACAGAATATCTTCGCAACCTTTCCTTACCGGTATCAGATTCCTGTCGTACAAATAGTTTTTTATTTCGCGAATCGCCGTCTCCGAGATAGGCACCAAACGCTGTTTGCTTCCTTTCCCTTCCACCTTTATAAAGCCTTCCTCGAAGTAAACGTCGGAATAACGTAGCGACGTAAGCTCCGACACACGCAGCCCGCAACTGTAAAGCACTTCCAGCATGGCACGGTTGCGCTGTCCTTCGGGAAGCGACAAATCAATCGTATCCAGGATGCTGTTGATTTCGTTCACGCTAAGTACTTCCGGCAACTTCAGGCCTATCTTGGGCGATTCGAGCAATTCGGTAGGGTCGGTAGTGATATATCCGTCGAGCATAAGAAAGCGATAAAAAGCGCGAATACCGGATATAATGCGCGCCTGCGAACGCGGATGGATACCCACGTCATGAAGCTGGGCAACAAATTGCTGCAAATCCATATACGTTATGCCGGCGTACGTTCGCCCTTCGCTTTCCATGAAGCGCAGCAGTTTGCCCAGATCCGTCAGATAAGCATCTATCGAATGAGGCGAAAGCGATTTCTCCAGGCGGAGGTACGTTTTGTATTTACTTACTATATTTTTATCCTGCGGCATAGAACAAATGTAAGAACAATCTTGATGAGAATGAAATTTTCCTGCTATATTTGTTATAATATTAAAGTCGCAAAATCATGGATAAACCGGGAATTTTTTCTTCCAAACATCCTTTCATTACGATTATCACTGTGAATTACAATCATGCGAAAGCGCTCGAAAAAACCATTCAAAGCGTGATCGCTCAAGATTACGCTCAGATGGAATACATAGTGATAGACGGCGGTTCGACCGACGCTTCGACCGATGTGATTAGGAGTCATGAAACAGAAATTACGCTCTGGATTTCGGAAAAGGATACAGGCATTTACAATGCGATGAATAAGGGCATTGCAAAGGCGACGGGCGAATGGACTTGTTTTCTTAATTGTGGGGATGTTTTTGTAGACAGTCTGACGATTCGGCGGATAGTAGATACGATTCGATTATCTGGGGCAGATATTATTTATGGAAATATTTTCGTTGCCCGGCAAGATGGTACGTTGAACGAACGCATAGCTAAAGAGCCGTGCAATATTCACCGAATGCACTTTTGTCATCAGAGCGCTTTTGTGAAAACAACGTTGCTGCGCAATTATTGGTTTGATGAAAGGTATAAGATGTCGGCTGATCTAAAATTTTTCAAGCAATGCTATTACGATAAACATTCTTTTGTACATGCGAATTTCCCGGTAATAATTTACGACACATCCGGCATTTCTAATGTTCAACGCCGGAAGGGACTTCTTGAGAATATTGCCGTTGTCGGAGAGATAGACAAAGGTTTTAATAGGTATTTGTTTCTTCTTCGCTTGTACTTTGTGATTTATTGGCGAATTTTGACGCAAAAAGCATAAAGCCATGAAAATAGGATTTGACGCAAAAAGAGCCATTCAAAACAATACCGGTTTGGGGAATTACAGTCGATACATTATCGAAATACTGTCCAAGCATTATCCCGGCAATCAGTATATTCTCTTTGCTCCCCGCAAAAAAGAGAATGTGCGACTGAAGAGCATCCTGTCTCAAGCAAATATCTCTTTTGTTTTTCCTCGCGGAATTGCCAAAGCCTTCTCTTCGCTTTGGCGGATATGGGGGATAAAAAGCGATATACAGAAGAGTCATGTTGCTATTTACCATGGACTGAGTAATGAGTTGCCGATTGGAATACGAAAAACAGGCGTCAAATCGGTTGTAACCGTTCACGACCTGATATTTCTCCGTTATCCTCAATATTACAAGCCCATAGACCGTTTTATTTACCGGCTGAAATTCAAATATGCATGTAAAAAGGCCGATAAAATCATTGCCGTCAGCGAATGTACGAAACGGGATATCGTTTCATTTTTCCGTATCCCGGACGAAAAGATAACAGTGATATATCAGGGTTGTCATCCCAATTTCGGCATAAAAGTTCCGGAAGAGAAAAGATTGGAAATAACGGACAAATACAATTTGCCTCCAAGGTTTATCCTGTTTGTCGGAAGCATTGAAGCGCGGAAGAATTTACTGTTGATCGTAAAAGCGTTGAGAGATATTCCGGAAGATATTCATTTGGTTGCGGCGGGGAAATCGACGCCGTATCAGTTGGAGGTCGAAAAATATGCCGAACAGTTGGGCGTCAAGTCACGTTTACGCATACTCAATCATGTTCCTTTTCAGGATTTGCCGGCATTGTATCAATCGGCGGAGCTTTTTGTTTATCCTTCGTTTTTTGAGGGTTTTGGTATTCCGGTTATCGAAGCTTTGAGCAGTGAAATTCCGGTCATTGCAGCCACCGGTTCCTGTTTGGAGGAGGCCGGAGGTCGGGGTTCGGTATACGTAAATCCTACCGATGCCGCCGGACTGTCGGAACGGATTATGGAAATCTTAAACAATCGAGAGCGAGCCGATTATATGATTGAAGCAGGAAAAGAACATGTGAAACGTTTTTCGGAAGCAGCGATAGCGTCCGAAATAATGCATGTTTACTCATGATAAGGGGGGAACATCGTGTGTGAAACCGAAGAGCCGAAAGCCGGACTCGAACCGGCGACCTATTCATTACGAATGAATTGCTCTACCAACTGAGCTATTTCGGCAGGTCTGAGAGGAGGTCTTTGAGGAAATGGTCCAACTCGGCATCCAAATCTTTCAACAATGGGTCGTCCACTCGGTATATGTCGTCATCAATGAAAAGAAGTTCTTCTATTACAGTAAAACTTTCGTCTACCAGATTTACGGAAAAAGGTCGAAGAAAACATGCGTGATTGAATTGTTCCTTAGCAGTAAGAGAGGTAAGCGCTGCCTTTACTGTCGAGCTAACTTTCTTGCAAAAGGTCGCTTCTTCACTATTGACCCAATCAAAAATAATAATCTTCTCCAACAAGTTTTCTTCTTCGCCGAAGATATGAAACTCACCATTTTCCGCATCCGCCTGAACGTACAAGTCACTGATAAAGTTACTCGGCTCGTTCGTTGCCAGTTTCTTAATCACCGAAGCCAACGTACTTTCTATGACCGACTGAACCTTTGCGTTATTCGTACTCATGTTGTTTTCTCTTCTCTTCTTTTTTGAAAGACCCCGCAAAAGTATAAATAATTTGCAGAACAACGGTATTATTCTTCTCCGAATTGCAAATTTAGTTTCTTATCGTTCAAAATTCGCTTTTCTAATGTCTCCACAGATAATTGCAGCATCTGGGTATGCGAACTCTCGCTTCCTTTCTTACTATCGAATAGCTTATGGGCAATCTTCGCCCATTCGAGGGCTTTTTCCGGACGTCCGGCAATTTCCGAAGCAAGTGCCAGGTTGGAGGCCGATTTTGCTTTGTCGCTCCATCTCGACGAACTATTGTAAATATATTGCCAACGTTCCGAAGCCTTTTCCCATTTCCCGGAAGTGGCGTAAACGGTGGCTTCTTTCCAGCGTGCGGCGCTGCCGGTGAAGTACCAACGCATTTCATTTTCCCAGTGAGGAACAAAGAGTGGATGTAGTTTTGAACCGATATACTTGCCGGCTACCCGCAAAGCCTCCTCAGGCGCAGGGAGTAGGAGATCCAGTTCTTCCGGTGTATACGCGTCTTCCAACCAGAAAATACTGTCGGATACCAACACCGTGATAGCCGGATTGATTTTGCCGGGCAGGTAGCTTCGGGCAATGCCTTTCACATCTATCCGGATGCTGCCGATTACATAGCCTTCGGAAAGGGTTACGATCTCTTTTTGCATATCAAACAGCAGGCGGTCGAAGGAAATGATGGCGTCGGTTTCTGTTTCTCCGCAGAGAGCGTTTACTTCTTCCGGCGTTAGTTTTAAAGAGTTATCCTTGTTCGTTTCTTCGTGAAAAAAGAGTACATCGTCGAAAAAGTCTGTTTCGGCAATCGCTGTTCCCAATGCGCGACAGGCGTCGAACAAGGCGCTGTCGGTTTCAACCTTGCCAACGTGTTGAGCTACGCCAAAGAGATGGAATACATATCCTACATCGGACGGTTGAGGAGCGGCATTGTTTACGAGGAGTACTTTACGAATGTGTTCAGGATACGTAATCTCCGACGGATTGTAGGTTTCAATCTCCATATAGCGGATGGAACTACAAGCGGTAAACAAACAAAGAATGAATAAGTATAACGTTCCTTTCATACGGATAAGTTTTTTAATATGTCCCCACTGCGGGGGCGGTATTTATGCCTTTAAAGTTGCAATCGCTTCTTCCAAGCTTCTTATTTTGCTTTCTGCATCGGCTTGTTTCTTGCGTTCTGCGTCGATAACGTTGGCTGGAGCTTTGCTTACGAAGTTTGCGTTACCCAGCTTTTTCATCACTAAGTTGAGAAATCCTTGCTGATAGAGGAGTTCTTCTTTCAGTTTGGCCAGTTCTTCGTCCACATTAATCTTATGAATCAACGGGATGGTGTATTCCGTAGTGCCTACTAAGAAGGAAACTCCGGAGGCGGCCTCTTCCTGCGGAGGATGGAAGGTAACAATTCCTATTTTTTCTATCACCGGATTAAACCTGTTGTCGTGTTCGCCGGCGATGAGCAGGTTTAGCGGTTGTTTGGCAGGGATATTCTTCTGGAGCCGAACGGTACGTATTTCGCCGATGATTTCCTTCACGGTTTCAAACGCTTTCAGGTAGGCCTCTTCTACCGGAACGGGTTGTGGCATCCGGGCAATCATGATGCTTTCGCCTTCTTGGCGCGCTTCCAGCGCTTGCCATAGTTCTTCGGTGATAAAAGGCATAAAAGGATGCAGGAGGCGGAGCAACGAATCGAAGAATCCAAGCGTAGACCGGTATGTAGCCCGGTCTATGGGCTGTTCGTATCCCGGCTTGACGAGTTCGAGATACCAGGCCGAGAATTCGTCCCAGAATAGTTTGTAGGCCGACATAATGGCTTCGTTCAAACGATATTTCACGTACAAGTCGTCCAGCTCGGCTACGGTCTTGCTTAATTGGGCGTCGAACCATTTTACGGCTATGGCAGAGGCTTCGGGTTGAGGTATCGTATCGTCGGTTGTCCATCCTTTTATCAAACGGAATGCGTTCCATATCTTGTTGTTAAAATTGCGTCCTTGTTCGCAGAGGCTTTCGTCGAAGGGCAAATCATTGCCGGCCGGCGAAGTGAGCAGCATACCCATACGCACGCCGTCGGCGCCGTATTGGTTCATCAGCTCGATGGGGTCGGGCGAGTTTCCCAACGACTTCGACATCTTGCGCCCTTTCTTGTCTCGTACAATTCCGGTGAAGTACACGTTTTTAAAGCAGGCTTCTCCCCGGTATTCATAGCCCGATATAATCATACGGGCTACCCAGAAGAAGATAATTTCCGGGGCTGTAACCAAATCGTTTGTGGGATAGTAATAGGTGATGTCCGCATTGTTGGGATGGTTGATTCCGTCGAAGACGGAGATGGGCCACAGCCAGGAGGAGAACCAGGTGTCTAAGCAGTCGGCGTCTTGCCGAACGTCCGATAGTTGCAGGCCGGCGTTGCCTGTTTTCTCGCGAGCCAGTTGCAGGGCTTCGTCGGCTGTTTCGGCTACCACAAATCCTCCTTCCGGTAGATAGTAGGCGGGGATGCGATGACCCCACCATAACTGGCGACTGATGTTCCAGTCTTTTACGTTCTCCATCCAATGGCGATACATGTTCTTGAATTTTGCCGGATAGAAGCGGATGGTATCGTTCTCGACGGCTTCCAGCGCCGGTTTGGCTAAGCGTTCCATGCGCAGGAACCACTGCATGGAGAGCTTGGGTTCGATAGGTACATGGGTTCTTTCCGAATAGCCTACATGGTTGGTATAGGCTTCCGTCTTTTCCATCCATCCCGACGCTTGGAGGTCTTTCTCTATTTGCGCACGGACGGCAAAGCGGTCTATTCCTTCGTATTGCAGTCCGTGGGCGTTGAGCGTTCCGTTGTCGTTAAAGATGTCAATGCTTTCCAGGTTGTATTTCTCGCCCAGCATATAGTCGTTTGCGTCGTGTGCGGGGGTTACTTTCAGGAATCCTGTGCCGAAGTCCATGTCTACGTATTCGTCTTCGATAATGGGTACGACGCGGTTTACAATCGGGACAATGACTTTTTTCCCTTTCATGTGAGCCGTTTTCGGGTCGTTGGGGTTGATGCATACGGCCACGTCGCCGAAGATGGTTTCCGGGCGAGTGGTGGCGATGACGATGTATTTTCCTTCGGCTTCTTCTGCGATTCTATACCTTATATAGTATAGCTTTCCGTTTTCTTCCCGGTGGATTACTTCTTCGTCCGAGATGGCCGTTTGGGCGGCCGGGTCCCAGTTTACCATCCGGATACCGCGGTAGATAAGTCCTTTGCGGTATAAATCTACAAATACCTTGACGACGCTTTGCGAGCGTTGCTCGTCCATGGTGAAGCAAGTGCGGTTCCAGTCGCAGGATGCGCCCAGTTTTTTGAGTTGTTCCAGGATGATGCCGCCGTGTTTGTGCGTCCATTCCCAGGCATGGGAGAGAAAGTCCTCGCGTGTAAGGTCGTTCTTGCTGATTCCTTCGGCGGCTAATTTGGCTACTACCTTGGCTTCGGTGGCGATGGAGGCATGGTCGGTTCCCGGCACCCAGCAGGCGTTTTTCCCCTGCATCCGGGCGCGGCGCACCAATATATCCTGTATCGTGTTGTTGAGCATGTGCCCCATGTGTAGCACGCCGGTCACGTTGGGGGGAGGTATCACGATGGTAAAAGGTTCGCGCTCGTCGGGCTGCGATGTGAAATATTCGTGCTCCAGCCAATATTGGTACCATTTCCCTTCCACTTCCGTGGGATTATATTTGCTTGCAATTTCCATACGTATGTTTCTTTTTATTCTTGATTGATGAGTTGTAAAAAATATTCGTGTACGCGGGTATCTTCCGTCAGTTCGGGATGGAAGGCGGCGGCCAGGAATTTGTTTTGCCGGGCAAAAAGAATCTTTCCCTGATGCGTGAGTAAGATTTCAACGCCTTTGTCTGCCTTTTCTATGTAAGGAGCGCGGATAAAGACGGTATGAAACGGTTTGTCGCCCAGGATGGGGACAGGCATATCGGCCTCGAAGCTGTCTGACTGACGTCCGAAGGCGTTCCGTTCCACGCAGATGTCCATGAGGCCTAACCGCTGCTGGTCGCTGCGCCGGATGTGTTTGGAGAGGAGTATCAGCCCTGTGCATGTGCCGAAGATGGGTAAACCCTGGTGTCCGGAATCAATAATGGGCTGCAACAAACCGTAGCGTACCAAAAGTTTACCGACGGTGGTGCTTTCTCCTCCGGGTAGAATCAGTCCGCTTATTCCTTGCAAATCCTGTGGATTCAGCACATCGACCGTATCTATTCCCAGGCGATGCAATAGGTTGCGATGCTCTCTGACGGCTCCCTGCAGAGCCAGAATGCCGATTTTCATTGTCTTACCACCCGCGCCCGGCTATCTTGTCTTTTTCTTCCATCCGGGCTACGCTTTGTCCGGGCATGGCTCCACCTAAGCCTTTGGATACTTCGGCGATGAGGGCGGCGTCTTTATAATGGGCTACCGCTTCTACGATGGCTTTGGCGCGTTTGGCCGGATTGTCCGACTTAAAGATGCCGGAGCCTACAAATACGCCGTCGCATCCCAATTCCATCATCAGCGCGGCATCGGCCGGTGTGGCTATGCCGCCGGCTGCGAAATTCACAACGGGCAGTCTTCCCCATTCTTTCACCTGCACAACCAGTTCATAGGGCGCTCCGAATTCTTTGGCAATCGTCATTAATTCCATAGCCGATGCGCTCACCACGCGCTGTATATCTTTGTTTACCTGACGGATGTGGCGAACGGCTTCTACCACGTCGCCCGTACCGGCTTCGCCTTTGGTACGTATCATTGCCGCTCCTTCTCCAATCCGGCGAAGGGCCTCGCCCAAATTACGGGCGCCGCAAACGAAGGGGACTTTAAATTCGGATTTCAGGATATGATACACATCGTCGGCCGGCGTTAATACTTCGCTTTCGTCGATGAAGTCGATATTCAGGGCTTCCAGTACCCGTGCTTCAACAATGTGTCCGATACGGGCTTTGGCCATTACGGGGATGGATACGGCTTGTTGAATCCCGATAATCATTTCGGGATCCGACATGCGTGCCACGCCGCCTTGCGCCCGGATATCCGAGGGGACGCGCTCCAGTGCCATGACGGCAACGGCGCCTGCTTCTTCGGCAATTTTCGCCTGTTCGGGGTTGATAACATCCATAATCACTCCGCCTTTAAGCATTTCCGCAAGGCCTTTCTTAACGGCAAAGGTGCCGGTTTCTGTTTTAATTTCCGTCATAATAAATGCGACTTATGTAGATTAGTTATTTTGAATATGAGGCGCAAAATTACAGAAAATAATCTGGGGTGCAAAATTAGCGAATAGTTGGGCCTTGCCGGTTTATGCCATGAAATTATCCAACAAGTCAATTCATCGGCCTGTAATCCGTCGGAGAACAGCCTGTCACCTTCTTAAACATCCGGCTGGAATGATGCGGATATTTAAAACCCGGTTCATCAGCGATTTCATTCACGGATTTCTCCGGATGATACAGTTTGTCTTTAGCTTTGTCTATTACTTTGAGTTGTATGTACTCCCGTGCGGATTTTCCGGTTTCTTTCTTGATTAAATCACCGAAATAGTTAGCGGACAGATGTTCTAAACAGAAATGGCAGTGGATGGCTGATAAAAATGCGGATGCGCTGAATGACCTCTTCCACGAAGAAGCCCTATTTGTCCACATGGGTGGGACGATGACGAAGAAACAGGAACATATTGCATATTCGCAGCAGCACTCAGTTCACTGACTTCAGTACGTTGCTCGCTGACCTCACTGAACGATTCGCTGACCTCACTGAGCAATTCGCTGGCCTCACTGAGCGATTCGCTGACCTTACTGAGCAATTCAGTGACCTCACTGAACGATTCGCTGACCTCACCGAGCGTTTCGCTGACCCCACCGAGCGTTTCAGTGAAAAATACCATAAACATGGTATTGTACATGAAAAATAATTCGTAACTGCTTTCCCTCCGGAGGCTGCCGGGATTTTGGCTGTTGCTCAGGTTCCGGCTGTCCCCGGAGTCCCCATTGTCCCCAAAACTGCAAACTTTCCAGATAGCTTTCTAAAGGGAACTATTTCTCCCGGAGGAAGATTTGGACAGGCGTTCCGCTGAAGTCCCAGTGTTTGCGGATCTGGTTTTCGAGAAAACGCTTGTATGGCTCCTTGACCCATTGCGGCAGGTTGCAGAAGAAGACAAACGAGGGTACGCGACCGGCCGGTAGCTGGGTGATGTATTTGATTTTGATGTATTTTCCTTTCCATGTGGGCGGCGGCGTCTGTTCTATCACCGGCAGCAGGACATTGTTCAGTTGCGCAGTCGGGATGCGTTTACGGCGGTTGACGTGCACTTGTTCGGCCGTTTCCAACACTTTCAGGATGCGCTGTTTGGTCAGCGCCGAAATGAACAGCACCGGGAAATCGGTAAACGGCGCCAACCGTTCCCGTATGGCATGGATATAACGGTCTATCATCTGCTGGTTTTTGCCGTCAATCAAATCCCATTTGTTTACGCAAACGACCACTCCTTTCCGGTTTTTCTGGATAATGGAAAAGATATTCATATCCTGGCTTTCAATACCCTGCGTGGCGTCGAGCATCAGCACGCAGACGTCCGAACCTTCAATGGCCCGAATGGAACGGATAACGGAGTAGTATTCCAGATCTTCGTTCACTTTGCTTTTCCTGCGGATACCGGCGGTATCGACTAAATAAAAATTCAGTCCGAACTTGTTGTATTTCGTGTAGATGGAATCGCGCGTCGTTCCGGCGATGGGCGTCACGATGTGCCGTTCTTCGCCGATAAAGGCGTTAATCAGCGACGACTTCCCGACGTTCGGACGCCCGACGATGGCAATGCGCGGCAGTTCCTCTTCCGTTTCTTCGCTCTGCTTTCCGGGAAACAGGGCGATCATCCGGTCCAGCAGGTCGCCCGTGCAGGAGCCGTTGACGGCCGATATGCAGAAAGGGTCGCCCAGTCCCAGGCGGTAGAACTCGGCAGCCGCAGCGTGCAGGTCATACGTGTCGGCCTTGTTGGCCACCACCATCAACGGCTTGGCGGTGCGGCGCAGGATGCGGGCGACGGCGTCGTCCAGATCGGTCAGGCCGTTGACGACGTCGACGACAAACAGTATCAGGTCGGCCTCTTCGATGGCTATCTGTACCTGCCTGTTAATCTCTTCCTCGAAAATATCTTCCGAATGGACTACCCATCCGCCGGTGTCGATGAGGGAAAACTCCTGTCCGCACCATTCCACTTTTCCGTAATGGCGGTCGCGCGTGGTGCCCGCCTCTTCGTCCACAATGGCCTCCCGCGTCTGCGTCAGACGGTTGAACAGGGTAGATTTCCCCACGTTCGGCCTCCCGACTATTGCTGCCACATTTCCCATATACCATTCAATGATTTAAAAATACAACGATTAATCCAACTGATATCCGAACGCCTTCAACAAAGGGTCCCGGTTTCGCCAGTCTTTCTCTACCTTGACAAACAGCTCCAGAAAGATTTTCTTTCCGAAGAAATGTTCCAGGTCTTTCCGCGCCACGGTTCCTGCTTTCTTCAACGCCTGCCCCTGATGACCGATGAGGATGCCCTTCTGCGTCTCGCGTTCGACGACAATCACCGCCTTGATATGGATGCGGGCAGGCGATTCGTCGAACAGTTCCACCAGCACTTCCGTCGCATAGGGTATTTCTTTCTGGTAGTACAGCAGGATTTTCTCACGGATAATCTCCGTCACGAAAAACCGCGCCGGACGGTCGGTCAATGCATCTTTTTCGAAATAGGGCGGCGAATCGGGCAACAGCGCCACAATCCGCTGCTTCAGCGGTTCGAGATTGAATTTCGACAGCGCCGAGAGAGGCATGATTTCAGCTTCCGGCAACCATACATGCCACTGTTCCACCAGATGCTCCAGCGTCGGCTGGTCGGTCAGGTCGATTTTGTTGATCAGCAGCAGTACGGGACATTTAGCCTGTTGCACCTTGTGCAGGAAAGCTTCATTTTTGTCCGTTTTCTCGACGACGTCCGTGACGTAGAGCAGGACGTCCGCATCATTCAACGCCGATTCCGAAAAGTTAAGCATGGACTTTTGCAGCTTATAGTTCGGCCGAAGCACGCCCGGCGTGTCGGAATAGACAATCTGCATGTCTTCCGTATTGACGATACCCAGGATGCGGTGGCGCGTAGTCTGGGCTTTGGACGTGATAATGGAAATGCGTTCCCCGACCAGTTGATTCATCAGGGTGGATTTGCCGACATTCGGATTTCCGATAATGTTGACAAAACCGGACTTATGCTTTCGCTCCGTCATATCCCCATTTCACGTAGTTAGCACCCCATGTAAAGCCGGCGCCAAAGGCCGCAAATATCAGGTTGTCGCCTTTTTTCAGTTGCTTCTCCCATTCCCACAAGCAAAGCGGAATCGTTCCCGAACTGGTATTTCCGTATTTCTGAATATTAATCATGACCTTGTCGATCGGCACGTCCAGTCGCCGGGCAGCCGCGTCGATAATGCGGAGATTGGCCTGGTGAAGTACAATCCAGTTGATATCCTCCTTTGTCAAGCCGTTGCGTTCGACAATCTCGACGGCCACGTCGGCCATGTCCGAAACGGCACGCTTGAAAACGGTCTTCCCTTCCTGATAGACCGAATGTTCATTGTTGTCAATACTTTGGTGGGAAGGCATATTGGCCGAGCCTCCGGCTTTCATGTGGAGGGAGGGGAACCCGCTTCCGTCGGTTCGCAGGATGGTATCCATGAGACCATAGGGTTCGGTGGTAGCTTCCAGCAGGACGGCCCCGCAACCGTCGCCGAAGAGCGGACAGGTACTGCGGTCGGTGTAGTTGGTGATAGCCGTCATCTTGTCGCCGGCCACAAAAACGATTCGCTTGTACGCGCCCGAACGGATAAAATTGGCTGCTGTTTCCAGACCATACACGAATCCGGCGCAGGCGCCCTGTATGTCAAAGGCAAATGCTTTCCGGCATCCGGTGCGGTAAGCGATGATAGTGGACGTTGGCGGGAAAGGATAATCGCCGGTCGACGTGGCGCATATCAATCCTTCTATCGTGTCGGGGGCGATGCCGGTCTTTTCAAACAACCGGTTCACCGCATGAATGGCCATGAAAGACATGCCCGTATGAGGGTCTTTGAGGATTCGACGTTCCTTGATGCCAACCCGCGTCGTAATCCATTCGTCGGTCGTATCCACGATTTTGCATAATTCTTCATTGGTGAGCACGTCATCGGGGACATAGCCTGCCACCCCCGTAATAACAGCATTTAGTCTACTCATTTCTACAAAATTAAATAGATAACCTTACAAAAGAAGGTTATCTATTTCGTTATTAAATTACGTTCCGGTAAACGGGTTCGTTTCGCGTGACAAGTCCGCATTTATACGGCAGCTTCTTTTTCGATAGCCAACTTGCCTCTGTAATAACCACATTCGCTACATACGGTGTGGTATACGTGCCATGCGCCACAATTCGGACAGACGGCCAGTGTGGGAGCAACCGCATGGTCGTGAGACCTTCTCTTGCCGGTTCTCGCCTTTCCTTGTCTTCTTTTAGGGTGTGCCATAATTCTATTGTTTTTGTAATTATCTTTTCTACGTTAAATCTTTCAATGCGTCCCATCGCGGGTCGGTTGTTTGTATTTCCTCCGGTTCGTCATTGGCAGACGGCTCGTCGTCGTCCACATGATAGCCGAAATCCCCGTCATCCTCCGTCCGTTTGGCCGCATGTTTTTTCAGTTTAGAGGTCATCGACTTGTTGCATTTACCGGGCAGATGGATATGCTTCATCGGGACAGCCAGCGCTACAAACTCGTACAGAAACCAGGCCAGGTTCAAAGCGCCTTCTTCTTCCGAGATGACCAGTATCTCATCGCTCTCTTCGGCGTATTCCTTGCCGAGCTTCACAATCAGACGGGCTTTCGTTTCCACAGGCTGTTCCATCTCGTCCAGACAGCGGTCGCACGGGATATATACCACGCCTTCAAGATGGAATTTCAATTCAAAAGCCGCCGCTTTCCTCTCTACATTCAAACTCACGCGGATTTTTCCCTTTTGCACATCTGCACCGTCGATATCCGTAAAAAACTTATTGTCCAGCAGATATTCGTACTTACAAATTTCTGCCGGCGCCATCGTTTTAAACGTTATGTGATATGCATCAAATTTTCCCAAAGCCTACTGTGTCGAAAAAACGTGGCAAAGGTATAACTTTTTTTGCTTATAGTAAAGCATATTGCTGCATATTTTAATAGCAGACTAACCGTCAGTGCGTTAAACAACCCGAAAAAGCGAGTTCCGCGATTGAATCTGCTCCGGAAGAGCGGTTCACTTCCGGGAAAAGATGAAACAGGCAGGGAGGGAATGAAGCCCAGTACGGTGGAGACGACCGTCAGGAAGATCGGCGTCACCTTCGCATTCCAGGCCTTCAGGTAGGCGCGGAGGGGCGGCATCAGCGGTTTGCGGCGGCGGATGCTGTTATATTCGTCCAGGATGTAGATGCCGGCGTTCACCGTGATACCGCACAGCAGGACAAACGACGCAAAACCGCCCTGGTCGAAGTTCAGCCTGAAGAGGTAGAACGTCAGGAACACGCCGATATAGGAAACCGGAATTACGCCAATCACCGCCAGCGGCTGTTTAAGGGAATTGAACAGGATGCCCGTCATGAAAAAGATGATCACGACAATCAGCAGTAGCAGCGCATACTGTCCGCGATCTTTCTCCCCCCAGCGCCACTGGTAGTTCTCCCCCTTCGCGACGTATCCCATGGGCAGTCCGACATTAAATTCATCTAAAATACGCTCCTGGAATTTCCTCCCCGGATTCGCCGCGCCGATGTATTCGTACTGCAGGCAAAGGCGGTATTGCTGGTTGATTTTGTCTAATTCCTCCCGGATGTATTCCGTCGCATCGTAACCGGTATGAATTTCATATCCTGCGGGCAGGCGCAGGCGGATGGCATCCATTTCCGCTTTCACCTTCGCGGCAAGCTGCAGCTGGTTGGCCGACTCGTCGGCCAGGAAGGAAAGGTAGATGGAATTAAGCCCGTTGATGCGGTAATAGCTGCGCGGCGCTTCCTCCTGCCGCCGGACGGTGAGCAACTGATCCAGGCGTATCAGGTGTCCCCCGGGAGCGGCGAGGGTGATTTGTGAGGGGTCGAAGCCCCTGCCGTCGCCGGTTTGGGGAGCGATCACCAGGCGAATCCGTCGGTCGTCGTCCGTCCGCGCCATGCCGAGAAATTCGCGCGTATGGTGACGGGTAATGGCCTTCCTGAGTGCGGCGATGTAGTTACGTTGCGCTTCCTGGCGTCGCTGGAGCGCGAGCGTCAGGCTACTGATGTCGGCCTTGCCGATCATGAACCGCTGCCTGGTTTCGGTATGTGCCGTTCGGGCGAGGTCGAGCGCTTCTTCGGCGCTGGCGATGAGGTTCTGCTGCACGTTGAAGTCGCCTACGGTCATGATCACATCTTCCTCGATACTGATTTCCGTCTGTTAAGCCGAGATTTGCGTCACCTTCAGTTCGTTTCGGGCAATGTTGTACTTTCCTTTCCTGATGCCCCAGTCCACCAGCGGGACAGAGACCGAGACGGCTACCACATCCTGCTGCAGGGGGTTGCGGTAAGCCTCCCTGAGTGAGGAGGCCACCTGATTGAATCCGATGCTGGCGCTGAGCGTCGCGTTGAAACGCGCCTCTTTCCGTGTCCGGTCGACCTGCTGTTCGGCTTCGAGCGTCTGCTGGCGCAGGGCGAGGAACTGCGGGTTGTTTTCGCGAGCGTACTGTAAGGCTTCGTCTACGGAAACCGTCATTTCGCCGGGACGGTCGGGCAGGAGGAGGCGTATCTCCGTATGGCGGTCGAAACGCAGGCAGGAAGCGAGGCTGAACATGGCACGCTTGAGGGCAATTTCCGTATTCCGGAGCGTATTGCGGGCATTGACAGCGTCGAGCTTGAGCGTCATCAGGTCTGCCCGGGTGATGGAAACGATGCGGTAACGCTGTTCACCGGTGCGGTAGAGCGTGTCGGTGGAGGACACATTGTCGCGCGCCATGTCATATTCGGTCTGCGCCAGCGCCAGGTCAAAGAAATAGCCCGCTACCTCTTCACTGACGTTCTCCAGGTTGCAGATCAGTTCCTTTTTGGCCTTTTCGTATTTAAGCGGCTCGATTTTCCGTTCCCACCGGAAGGGGTTGTATCCCAGGAGGCTTTGCGAGTATCCGATGCGTATGGGGATACTGGTGAACTGCGTGTAGGCCGTGGCGCCGAAGTTGCGGATGTATCCGATGTCGGAATTGAGGAAAAAGGCGCCTCCGAGCAGGTCGAAATTCTGCGTCACCTCCAGTCCGCCGGAAGCGTAGAAAGATTGCTGGCGGCGGTAGACGTCGATGTCTTCCGCCGAATCGTAGCGGCGGGTGATGTCGCGATAATACTGCGCCGGGGTGAGGCGCAGGGTCAGGCCGGGCAGGCGCGAGGTGCGATAGGTACGGTACTGCCAGTAGCCGGCGAGATACAGATTTTGGGCGCGGAAGGCGGCGAGCGAACTGTCGGCCGCAATCCCAATGGCACGTTCCAGCGTCAGCGTCTGAGACTGCGCCCCGCCATGGACGTGAATGGCGACAAGCAGAATGACAGCCGTTATAAACCGTTCTTTTTTCATTGAATAATCGAATAACTGATTGGGCTTTGGGGACTTTAGGGACTTTAGGGACTTTAGGGACTGCGGCTTGCTAACCACTAATCACTAATCGGGAGCCGACGGTCACGGTGGCAATCATGGCCACGGAAAACGGCTTTTGCAGCTCGCTGCCCATGTCGGAGGAGAAGAGCAACGGAAGTATGGCAAAGATGGTGGCATTTAAAATAGGGTAAAAAAACTTACAACCGCTATTATGATTCATTCCGTCATCTCATTTTATCTGTTCTGTTTTGTTTATTATGCAGCCCCTGACAAGGCCGGACATACCGTTCCCGACCAGGCAAACACCGTTGACAGCTTAAGTCTCCGCAAGCCTGTTCTGCCTTTTTCTTTCCGTTTCGTCAAGGAGGATTTTCCGCATCCGCATGGAAGACGGCGTTATTTCCACGTACTCATCCGTCTTGATGTATTCAAGGGCATCTTCGAGGCTGAAAAGCACGGGCGGCGCCAAAGCGACCTTTTCGTCCGATCCGGATGCCCGCATATTGGTCAACTTCTTCGATTTGGTCACATTCACCGTCAAATCGCCTTCCTTGGTATGCTCGCCGACGACCTGCCCGGCATAAACTTTTTCGCCCGGAGCGATGAAAAACCGTCCGCGCGATTGCAGGTTGTTCAGCGCATAGGCAAAAGCGCTACCCGTTTCCATGGCAATGATGGAACCGTTCTGACGGCGTTCGATAGTCCCCTTCCAGGGTTGAAACTCCAGAAAACGGTGGGCGATGATGGCTTCACCGGCAGAGAGTGTCAGCAGCAGGTTGTTCAGACCGATAATCCCGCGCGAAGGAATGGTAAATTCAAGGAAGATGCGGCCATTTTTATTTTTCATCTGCAACATTTCGCCTTTCCGTTTCGTGACCGTGTCGATGGCACGGCTGGCACAGTCTTCCGGCAGATTGACGGTCAACTGCTCGACCGGCTCGCATTTCTGCCCGTCCAGTTCCTTGATAATCACCTGCGGCTGCCCCACCTGCAATTCATAGCCTTCGCGCCGCATGGTCTCAATCAACACCGACAAATGCAGTACCCCCCGGCCGTAAACGAGCCAGGAATCAGCCGCATCCGTCGGTTCCAGGCGCAGGGCAAGATTCTTGTCCAGTTCCCGCAGAAGCCGTTCGTAGAGATGGCGGGAAGTGACGAATTTCCCTTCTTTACCGAAAAAAGGAGAATTGTTGATCGTAAAGAGCATGGACATGGTCGGTTCGTCAATGGCAATGGCCGGCAACGGCTCCGGCGTCTGGATGTCGGCAAGGGTTTCTCCGATTTCAAAGCCCTCCAGGCCAATCACGGCACAGATGTCGCCCGATTTGACGGACGGCCTTTTAGCCCGTCCCAGCCCTTCGAAAATATCAATTTCCCTGATTCTCGATTTCACTTGCGAACCGTCGCGCTTGCAGAGCACAATATCCTGCCCTTCCCTCAGTTCGCCCCGGTGTACGCGCCCTACGGCGATACGTCCCAGATATTGCGAATAATCCAGGGAAGTAATCAACATTTGGGAAGGCCCTTCGAGCGTAGCCGGTTCAGGGATATGTTCGATGATACCGTCCAGCAGGGCATAAATATCCTCGGCAGGCTGATTCCAGTCCGTTGACATCCAGCCTTGCTTGGCCGAGCCGAAATAAGTCGGGAAATCCAACTGTTCCTCCGTCGCGTCCAGGCTGAACATCAGTTCGAACACCATCTCCTGCACTTCGGAGGGGCGGCAATTGGGTTTGTCCACCTTGTTGATGACGACCATGGGTTTCAGTCCGAGCGAAATCGCCTTCTGCAGCACGAAACGGGTCTGGGGCATCGGACCTTCGAAAGCGTCAACCAACAGCAGACAGCCGTCCGCCATGTTCAGCACACGTTCCACCTCCCCACCAAAATCAGCATGTCCCGGCGTATCTATGATGTTGATTTTGTAATCCCTGTAACGGATAGAGACGTTTTTGGCCAGAATCGTAATCCCGCGTTCGCGTTCCAGATCGTTGCTGTCCAGAAACTGATCCAAATCGGCCTGTCCCTCACGGAACAGTTTTCCGGCCAATAACATTTTGTCTACCAGGGTGGTCTTGCCGTGGTCTACATGCGCAATAATGGCAATATTTCTTATTTTCTGCATCTTTAATGTTGATATTTGAGATGCAAAAGTACGCATAAAATATCAACGTCCCTAAAAAAACGTCCAGAGCGATGGCGCATTCAAAAAAAAACGCCTATCTTTGTCGCCGCTTAAATAATATGGTATTAATTTATTACAAGTAAGAGCATGTATTTGGATTCGGCAAAAAAAGAAGAGATTTTCTCGAAGTACGGGAAATCAAAGACAGACACGGGTTCTGCAGAAAGTCAGATTGCATTGTTCACCTACCGAATCGGTCACTTGACCGAACATCTGAAGGTAAACAAAAAAGACTACGGCACCGAACGCGCGTTGAAGATGCTGGTAGGCAAACGCCGCCGTCTGTTGGATTATCTGGTGAAAGTGAATATTGAAAGATATCGCGCCATCATCAAGGAATTGAACATTCGAAAGTAACATTTCGGTTTTCATTGTGTTCAGAGGGAAAGGCAGCTTCCGTGAAAAACGGGGTTGCCTTTTTTACGTTCATCCTGTCGCATAAACACGCGAAAATACAGAGCGGAAAGTTTG
The DNA here is from genome assembly GCA_031284375.1 of Tannerellaceae bacterium. Classification (GTDB taxonomy): domain Bacteria; phylum Bacteroidota; class Bacteroidia; order Bacteroidales; family Tannerellaceae; genus DFXE01. The sequence goes on from JAISZY010000020.1 coordinate 20,727, forward strand.
GCAGATTCAAAAAGACGCCGTATCTTTGCCGCCGTTAAAAACGAAAGGTACCATAGCTCAGTTGGTAGAGCAAAGGACTGAAAATCCTTGTGTCCCCGGTTCGATTCCTGGTGGTACCACCCGAAACAGGGCAGTTACGGAAAGTCTGTAGCTGCCTTGTTTGTTTATCTCCGAAAAACAAACAGGTTACAACCTGGAAGTGGAAATCATCTTTGAGATAAAAAGGGTTAACCCTTTTGAGCAAAACGAATAATCCTTTTGAGTAAAAGGGATAATCCTTTTGAATAAAAGGGATAATCCTTTTGAATAAAAGGGTTACTGCTTTTGATTACGATCGCATCCGGGTTTTTACGCTGAAAACACATGGTTTTTATGCTTGTTTTCGTGATCGCCTATATTCCACTATCCACAAATACATTGTGTGCTCTGCGGCTTACTGTCCGGCAGAATCTTTCGGAAAATAGCGTCTCCAAAAAGATTTAGCCTTTGGGGGTTTGGAAATCACAGAACTTTTGTGTAGTTTTGCGGCCACGATCGTTTTTTCGAGAAGATATGTTATGTGTTTCATGTATGTAATATCCGTACGGTTATGGTAACGAGTCGATATACAACAGGCAGGACTCCCTTGTGTTTAATTAACGCATTCGCGTTGGTCGGTTCCCGTATTTTCTTAAGAGAGAGAGAGAGAGAGAGAGAGAGAGAGAGACGGGCAGGCGCATTGATTTTAGGGCACGCGCGTGCGAAATATACTGAAAATAAATCTTCCACACCACAAAACCAACAATTATTTTCGATAGAATTAACGTCGGAAAACGATAGCGGGATTCAACAAACCCAACGTTTTCGACAGGAACAGCGCGTGTGTCAGGAGACACATGCTTTCCGGTACTCCGGACAACCGTTGCCGGATAGGCTGTCCGGGTTTCCGCTTGTTTTTCCAGATGAAGCCGCTCCCGATAAATGGACGGCGAAAATCACCATGCAATCAACTTCAAAGACCTCTGCTTTTACCGGAGATGTCTGCAAATATGAATACAACCGCCTTGTTTCACCCGTCCGGGGTTTACTCTGTGCGACAGAAGATACAAGGCCGATGCGAACAAAGATTTTAATAAGTGATTCAACAACTCAACGATCTCAAACTAATTTTAATTATACATGTTTATGAAAAGAAAGAATTTTACGACTGATTTTCGGCGCCTTTTGTGCGCTCTTATCCTTGTGCCGGCGTGCAGCTTTACGCTCCGGGCGGCAAACATTACCATCAATAGCGACCCATCGTCGGGCGTTACCCTCGGCACTACCATTACGCCAAGCAGTACGACAGACGCCGTGTTGAATATTGACGAACTGATCCATCAACTGGGAGCGGGTAACGTGACCGTTGCAGCGACAGATGGCGGGAAGATTATTGTTGCCGATGACCTCTCTTGGGACAGTAACTATGACCTTACGCTTGGAGACGATGCTACCGGCAGCGTAGAGATAAACGCTTCTGTTACAGCAACAGGCTCAGGAAAGTTTCTGATACCCGACAAAAAACTGAAACACGTCCGCATCAGTGCAAACAAGATCTCTACCGGCGGCAATCAGGTTTACGGCAACGGATATAATCCGGGATTGGGTACTGCGAATAGCGACACGGTATATATCACGGGAGCCAGCGGCTTAGCGCTGAACGCCTCTTCCGGAAGCATCACTTTCGATGCCTATGTGCGCGGTAGCAATAAGAATCTCCATAGCGAAACGGCCTCCGGACAGCAAACCTGCTTCCGGAACGAAGTAAACGATTTTGCAGATATCACCGTCAACGGGGATGTCCTGCTTGGCGGTGTACGCAAATGGACGTTAGGGATATCTAGGACCACCCCTATTCCCGGGAAAGTCGGCAACAGCAGTAACTCAGTCCCAGATGCCAGTACTCCCACGGTGGAAACTTTCACTGTCACGGGAAAGACCTCTTTCTATAGAGGTAGCTA
>JAISZY010000196.1 GCA_031284375.1 Tannerellaceae bacterium
ACTTTCTTTTCTGTCTACCTTATACGGCAGCGTACAACGACCTTCTGCCTACCTTGCATCTCCCCGCCTTCTTCCCTCCCGGAAACCCGCTCTTACCCCCGGCCGATGTGCTGGCCCTGATTTGTATCCGTAGAATTTAGCCCAATTCTACCCACATTGCCGTCGGTTTTAACCGACGGAACAAATAGGGCAAACAACTTTTATTCAATTACCCAACTATTAGTTACTTCTATATGATTAAATATTTTCTTGAAAACAGATTGATAGCGCTTCTCTTACTCCTTCTCGTGGTAGTATGGGGACTGTCCGTATCGCCTTTCGACCGGTACGGCGGATTTTTACCGCGAGACCCCGTGGCGGTAGACGCCATCCCCAATATTGGAGAGAATCAGCAAATTGTTGCTACCGAATGGATGGGGCAATCGCCCAAAGACGTGCAGGAGCAAGTCACCTATCCGCTCGCCACGGCCCTGCTCGGCATACCGGGCGTGAAGACCATCCGCAGTAGCTCTATGTTCGGCATGTCGTTTATCTACATTATATTCGACGATGCCATTGAGTTTTACTGGAGCCGCTCGCGCGTGCTTGAGAAATTAAATTCGTTGCCGTCCGGCACATTGCCCGAAAACGTGCAACCCGCCTTGGGGCCGGACGCCACGGCGCTGGGACAGATATTCTGGTATACGCTGGAAGGACGCAATCCGCAAACGGGCGAACCAACCGGCGGATGGGATGCCGACGAACTGCGCACCATCCAGGATTTCTACGTGAAATATACCCTCTCCTCGGCCGAAGGCGTGGCCGAAGTGGCCTCCGTGGGAGGCTTCGTGAAGGAATATCAGGTAGAGATAGACCCCAATGCCATGCGAGCCTTCGGCGTCTCGGTGATGGATGTGATGAATGCCGTGCAGAAAAGCAACCTCGACATCGGAGCCGGTACGATTGAGATCAATCAGGCGGAATACCTTGTGCGGGGATTGGGCTATATCGAGCAGGTGGCCGACTTGGAAGAAGCCGTCGTAACGGTACGCAACGGTATCCCGGTGCGCATCCGGGATGTGGCCTTCGTCACCCTGGGACCTGCCGACCGCCGGGGAGGATTGGACAAAGAAGGCGTCGAGGCCGTTGGCGCCGTGGTCGTAGCGCGCTATGGCTCCAACCCGATGGAGGTAATCCGCCGGGTGAAAGACAAGATTGCCGAAATGCAAACCGGTATGCCGCAAAAGACCTTGCCGGACGGCACGGTATCGAAGGTAACGGTCGTTCCTTTCTACGACCGTTCGGGACTGATACGCGAAACCATCGGCACGCTCGAAACGGCATTGACGCACGAGATACTGATTTGTATCATCGTCGTGATTGTGATGGTCTTTAAGCTCCGCGCCTCGGCCGTTATTTCGGGTATTCTGCCCATTGCCGTCCTTGCTACCTTTATCATCATGCGATATACGGGAGTCGACGCCAACATTGTGGCTCTTTCCGGCATTGCCATCGCCATCGGAGTTATCGTAGACGTAGGCGTTGTGCTGGTGGAGAACATCGTGAAGCACATGGACGAGCATCCGGACGAGCGTCGCGGAAAAGCATTCGCCGCTCTTATCTACCGAAGCGTAAAGGAAGTAGCCGGCGCCTTGTCGGTAGGAATGTTGACAACCATTATCAGCTTCCTGCCCGTTTTCACCCTTCAGGCGCAGGAAGGAAAACTGTTCTCTCCCTTGGCTTATACAAAGACCTTTGCCTTGTTGTCGGCCTTTGTGCTGGGATTCCTCCTCCTGCCCACTATCGCCTATTACGTTATGGGGTCTTTCTCCGGCCGGAAAAGGCTTCCCAAGATACCCCGTAAGGCCGGCATTTGGCTTCGCCTGATAGTGCTGAGCCTCGCCCTCCTCCTCCTCGCCTCCGAATGGCTGCCCATAGGTACGGGAGCAGGATTTACGGCCAATCTGCTCTTTGTCCTTTCCGCCGTAGGAATGATTCTGGGGATGCTGTGGCTGATGGTGATGTATTACGAACCTCTCCTGCGCTGGTGTCTGGCCCATCGGTGGAAGTTTATGCTCATACCGCTTCTTACGCTCCTGGCCGGAGGAATCATCTGGCGCAATATGGGCGAAGAATTTATGCCCAACCTCCACGAAGGTTCTTTCCTGCTGATGCCTACCAGTATGCCTCATACGGGAATCGAACAAAACCTGCGCCTGATAAAAACCATCGACAAACGCATCTCCGCCATCCCCGAAGTAGAGATAACCGTAGGTAAATGGGGACGTGTCCTTTCGGCGCTCGACCCCGCTCCGGTGCAGATGTTTGAGAATACCATCAACTACCGCCCGGAGTATATCCTCGACGCCAACGGACGGCGCCAACGCTTCAAAGTCAAAGACGGAAAGTTCGTGCTCATCAACGGCTCTACCTACAATCCCGCCGACGGCTTCCGCCTGATTCCTGCCGATAGCCTAACGCCCGACCGCCGGGGAGATTATTTCCGGCAATGGCGGCCGCACATCAAGCGGACGGACGATATCTGGCAGGAGATTGTCAATGTTTCTCATCTGACCGGACTGACCTCTTCGCCCAAGCTTCAGCCGATAGAAGCGCGTTTGGTGATGCTCTCTACCGGTATGCGCGCCGCCATGGGGCTTAAAGTGTCGGGGCCTGACCTGGAGAGCATCGAACAAGGGGGCAAGGCGCTCGAAACGGCCTTGAAGGATGTGCCTTCCATCCTCCCTTCTACCGTATTCTACGACCGGGCGGTGGGCGCTCCCTACATCGAGATTCGACTGAACCGGCGTAATATGGCCAGGCATGGTATTAGCGTAGCCGATCTCCAGGAAGTAATCGGCGCCGCCATAGGAGGAATGACGCTGACCACTACCGTAGAAGGACGCGAACGTTTTCCCGTTCGTCTGCGCTATCCCCGCGAACTGCGCAACGACCCCGACGCCTTGCAAAGCCTCCTCATCCCCACCGCCACAGGTGCGCAGATACCGCTCGGCGACGTGGCCGACATCGAATATACCAAAGGGGCGCAGATGATTCAGAGCGAAAATACCTTCCTGACCGGATACGTAATCTTCGACAAAACGGAAGGAAAAGCCGAGGTGGAAGTAGTACGCGATGCCGAACGTTTGCTGAACGATAAAACCCTTTCGGGCGAGCTGAACCTACCCCCCGGCGTATCGTACAAGTTTGCCGGCAACTACGAACAGCAGCAACGCGCCTCCGCACGCCTCCTG
>JAISZY010000225.1 GCA_031284375.1 Tannerellaceae bacterium
GGGGAAAAGAAACACAGGCGCGGGGAAAGGAAACAAAGACGCGGGGAAAGGAAACAGAGGCGCGGTTGACTTCTCCTTGCAAAAGCAGAATTACTTACTATCTTTATGACGTTTTTGAAACACTGTGTTTGCGCAAACAAGATAAAAATAATATACCATGAAATTGAAAAATGACATTTCCCGACGCTTATTTATTAAGCAAGCGTTTGCCGCCTCGGCAGTTTCAATGATTCCGTCTTTCCGGGCTTCGGCAAAAGCGCGTATGATGCCGGCATCTCCGCTGATAAGTGCGAACGACCGGGTAAATCTCGCTTTGATAGGCATCGGAAACCGGGGAGGCGAAATCGCCGAAGAATTGCATAACACCGGTTTGTGTAATATCGTTGCCTTATGCGATGTGGATATGGGAGCTCCCCATACGCAGGCAATCATCCAAAAATTCCCGAATGTCCCTCGTTTTCAGGATTTTCGAAAGATGTTCGATACGATGGCCGGCCAGATAGACGCCGTAACTGCCGGCGTGCCGGACCACTCGCATTTCCCAATCACTATGGAAGCTATGGCGCATGGAAAACATGTGTATGTGGAAAAACCGCTGGCACGCACGTTCAATGAAATAGAACTGATGATGAAGGCTGAAAAGAAATACGGCGTAGTCGCCCAGATGGGTAACCAGGGACATTCGGAAGGGAACTATTTCCAGTTTAAAGCCTGGCTGGACGCCGGTATTATCAAAGACGTAACATCTGTAACCGCTCACATGAATAACTCACGCCGCTGGCACGAATGGGATCCGAAAATCACACGTTTCCCCGCAGCAGAACCTCTCCCACAAACGCTGGATTGGGATACATGGCTGGGGGTTGTGAAGCATCACGACTATCATCATGATTTTGTAAATGGGCAATGGCGTTGCTGGTACGACTTCGGGATGGGCGCTTTGGGCGACTGGGGCGCTCATATTCTGGATACGGTACACCAATTCCTGGATTTAGGATTGCCCTGCGAAGTTAATCCCACGTATCTGAAAGACCATAACTCGTTCTTCTTTCCCATGTCGTCAACCATCCTTTTTAAATTTCCGGAAAGAGGGAACATGCCGGCAGTAGACGTTACCTGGCACGATGGGTTAGATAATATCCCCCCCGTACCGGAAGGATACGGCATATCGGACATAGACCCGAACATTCCGCCCGTGGCAGGAGGAAAGATACAACCTGCGAAACTGAATCCAGGGAAAGAAATTTATACGAAAACACTGACGTTTAAAGGTGGTTCGCATGGCAGTACGTTGTCTATCATCCCGGAAGCGAAAGCAAAGGAAATGGCCCCCCGCTTGCCGGAAGTGCCCTCAAGCCCCTCGAACCATTATGCCAATTTCTTGCTGAGTTGTATGGGTAAAGAAAAACCACGCTCGCCCTTCTCCATAGCAGGCCCTTTGAGCCAGGTGTTCTGTTTAGGCGTATTGAGCCAGCAGTTAGGCGAGAAATTATTATTCGACAGGGAAACCAAACGTATTACAAACAATGCATTAGCCAATCAAATGCTGTTCGGAGACCTGCCGCGGAAAGGATGGGAGGATTATTACAAAATCTAATCACTACCCCATCTCTCCCAGACTTCAGACTCGGATTTTACAGATTGCGGAGATACGACAAACTTACGATGTTCCCTGATTTGTAAAATCCGAGCCTTTTTCATTTCACATGATCGAGTTTCGAGAAATTTGCGTAAGTTTGCAGAGGCTTGCTCAAAAAAGACAGCGATATGTATGGAATTTGAAGATTTTACACCAGAAGAATATAACGAAAATGACAAACCGGAGTATATAAACTCGACTCCTTTGGAAATAAATGCAGAAGTTGAAAGTTTTGAAAAACATTCGGACTACAAGGCCCCTGGGAAGGAAGGAAACATCGCTTACCACCTTTCCGGAATGTATAAGAATTGGTTCCTCGATTACGCTTCATACGTCATATTAGAACGCGCCGTCCCTCACATTAATGACGGGCTTAAGCCGGTGCAACGGCGCATCCTGCACTCTATGAAACGACTTGATGACGGACGTTATAATAAAGTAGCAAATATCGTGGGGCATACCATGCAATTCCATCCTCATGGCGACGCTTCCATCGGAGACGCGCTGGTGCAATTGGGACAAAAAGATTTGCTTATCGATTGCCAGGGAAATTGGGGGAACATATTGACCGGCGACGGAGCGGCAGCTCCTCGTTATATCGAAGCAAGGCTTTCCAAATTAGCCCTCGAAACGATTTTTAATCCGAAAACAACCCTGTGGCAGCCGTCATACGACGGCCGCAACAAAGAGCCGATAACCTTGCCCGTTAAATTTCCCTTGTTGCTGGCGCAGGGAGTAGAAGGTATCGCCGTAGGACTTTCGTCTAAGATACTCCCCCATAACTTCAACGAATTGTTGGATGCTTCTGTTGCCTACCTGAAAGGAGAAGACTTTACGCTTTATCCCGATTTTCAGACCGGTGGCTATATTGACGTCAGCAAATACAACGACGGAGAACGGGGCGGGAGCGTGAAAGTACGTTCCAAAATCAGCAAACTAGATGCAAAGACCCTTGTCATCAGCGAAATACCATACGGGAAAACGACGTCTTCACTGATTGAATCTATTCTGAAAGCAAACGATAAAGGGAAAATCAAGATAAAAAAAGTTGATGACAACACCGCAAAAGATGTAGAGATATTGATTCATCTCATGCCGGGCGCTTCGTCCGACAAGACAATTGATGCGCTGTATGCTTTCTCGGATTGCGAAATCAGTATCTCGCCGAACTGTTGCATCATCAAGAACGACAAGCCTCATTTCCTCGCCGTGAGCGATGTGTTGCGCCATACTACCGACAATACCCTCGCCTTATTACGCACCGAACTGGAAATTCAGAAAGCAGAACAGGAAGAAAGCCTTTTCTTTGCCTCTCTGGAAAAAATATTTATTGAAGAACGCATCTATAAAGACAAGGAGTTTGAGAATGCTAAAAACATGGATCAGGCCGTCGGGCATATCGACAGCCGGTTCGAACCGTTCAAGGCCAATTTTATCCGCGATATAACGCATGACGACATCCTGAAGCTGATGGAAATAAAAATGGGGCGTATCCTGAAATTCAATTCGGATAAAAGCAATGCCCTGATTGCCCAGATAAAGAAAGACATCAAACAGGTAGACTATCATTTGAAAAATATCGTTGCCTATACGATAGACTGGTTTGTCAATCTGAAAGAGAAATACGGCGCATATTACCCCCGGCGAACGGAAATACGAGACTTTGATACCATCGAAGCCGTGAAGGTGGTAGAAGCGAACGAAAAATTATATATAAACCGGGCGGAAGGGTTTATCGGCATGTCGTTGAAAAAGGATGATTTTGTTTGCAACTGCTCCGATATGGACGATGTTGTTATCTTTTATCGTAGCGGCATTTACAAAATCGTGAGAGTAGCCGACAAAATGTTTGTAGGGAAAGACATTATATACATCAACGTTTTTACAAGAAACGATAGCCGGACGATTTACAACGTAATCTACCGGGATGGTAAAATGGGCGCTAACTTTATCAAACGATTTAACATCACAGGTATCAACCGTGATAAGGAATATGTGCTGACAAAGGGAACAGAAGGGTCGCGCATCTTGTATTTCAGCGTCAACCCCAATGGGGAAGCCGAAACTGTGAAAGTTATACTCAAGCCGAAACCCCGGCAAAAACTACTTGTTTTTGAAAAAGACTTCAGCGAAGTGGGCATCAAATCGCGTAACGCTATCGGCAATATACTGACAAAAGCCGAGATACATAAAGTAACTCTGAAACAGAAAGGCGTCTCTACCATTGGGGGCAGAATGGTGTGGTTCGATTGGAAAGTATTGCGCCTCAACTACGAAGGACGAGGCGATGAGCTGGGAGAATTTCAGAATGACGACCAAATCCTCGTTGTCTTGCGCAATGGCGATTTTTATACCACAAACTTCGACTTGAGTAATCATTACGAAGACAATATACTGACGATAGAAAAATATAACCCGGATCAGGAATGGACTGCCGTTTTCTTTGATGCCGATCAAGGGTACCGTTACCTAAAACGTTTTCAATTAGAAGCTATCAATAATCGTAAGCAGAATTTTGTGAGCGAGAATCCCGATAGCCGCCTGTTTTTGCTTACAGACGAGGCCTATCCGCGCATAGAGGTTGTGTTTGGAGGAAAAGACAGCGGCAGGGAACCTTTAATTATCGACGTGGAAAAGTTTATCGGAGTAAAAAGTTTTAAAACGAAAGGAAAACGCATCTCCTCGTATGAAATACAGACCATAAACGAACTTGAACCTCTCCATTTCTCTCCGGAACCTGTCGCATCGAAACCGGAGCCGGAAAAGAAGGCAGACAAAGAAGAATCCGAACAAATAAAAAGTAACTCTGATATTATAGACGAAATAACCGGACAAATGAAATTATTTGATGAGTGAAATATGAGGAAAATTATCGGATACTTATGGCTGTACTTCGTCTCTTATCCAATTTTCGCACAATTTAATAGCGAAGAAATTCCACGAGGGATGAACGAAGGAACGTTGGTCGGAGTCGGCATGTCGCAAGTAAAAGATACTTATCTATCTCCTTTTACTTATAGCGGTTGGGGAGCGCGTATTTTCAACGAACGTATGACGTTGCTACGTAATGTGCGTTTTTCAAGGCAGCAAATTATTAATGTCGATATATCATCTACCCGAAATCCGGCAGAGAATGTCAATGATTTTGGCGCATTTGTCGATTATTCCTTCACATACCACTATCGTATCCATGCCGGAACGAACTTCCGCCTGATGCCCGGCGCTTCCGCCCACTTGATGGGAGGTTTTATTTATAATACGCGCAATGGGAATAATCCGCTATCTGCCAAAGTTGATATTGATTTGGGTCTTTCCGTCCTTATGTTTTATACTTTCAGAATTAATAAATATCCAATAATTTTGCGTTATCAGGGGGAGCTACCCCTCGGAGGCGTCTTTTTCTCTCCTCCATACAAGAGTTCATATTATGAAATATTTAATGAAGGCAATACTGCTCAGGTTATTGACGTAAACTCTTTTCATAATAAAGTAGCCCTGAAAAACTATGTGACGATAGATATTCCTGTTCATAACTCTACGCTCCGCATGGGGTATCTGAACAGTTTATACTATTCAAATGTGAATTATCTTGAAACGCGTATTCTTTCCAATACGTTTATGTTGGGTTGGGTAAAAAAATTTGTGCTGAAATGAACCGGTTTGTTGTATATTCATTCTGCCTGATAGCGGCTTTCCTCTGTCACGGATGCGAAATGGCAGACGAGTTCAATGAATCTCCGCTCCAAAACTTTGAAGCCTGTTGGAAGATATTAGACGAGAATTATTGTTTTTTTGAATACAAACAGATAGATTGGGACGCTGTACATGATAAATATATCTCCATGCTCAACGAATCAACTACTGAACAGGAACTGTTTCAGGTTCTGTCATCTATGACGCAGGAATTGCAGGATGGCCATGTAAATGTCGTATCCAAATATTTTTACTCCACCTACGATGGATGGTTTCAGAATCACCCGTCCAACTTTAACTGGGGTATCGTTCAAAATTATTATCGAAACGGAGCTTACGCCGGCGATTACAATGAAATTCGCTATACCCGTTTGTTCAATAATCAGATAGGTTATATTTATTACGGCAGTTTCAATGAGAGTGTCTTGGAATCGGAATTAAACGAGATATTCAATTACTTTAAAGAATGTAAAGGATTGATTGTTGATGTGAGAGATAATGGCGGCGGCTCACTAACCAATTCCGATCGTTTTGCCTCGCGCTTCCTCGATCAGAAAATTCTATGCGGATATATCCAACACAAAACAGGAAAAGGACATCAGGACTTTTCCGATCCTTATCCGCTCTATCTGGAGCCTTCGCATGGCGATTTATGGCTCAAACCGGTCGTCGTATTAACCAACCGGAGATGTTTCAGCGCAACGAATAATTTTGTCAGTAAAATGCATATATTATCTAACGTGCAGACTTTAGGAGGGAGTACAGGAGGAGGGAGCGGGTTCCCTTTTACATCCGAATTGCCTAACGGGTGGCGTATCCGTTTTTCTACCAGTCCCATACTAGATGTAAACAAACAACATACCGAATTTGGTATTGAACCGGATATCCCCGTAACTCTTTCTTCCGAAGATGTGAAAAAAGGGAAAGACACTTTGATTGAAACAGCTATTCAGGTACTATTATCTGCTGACCCTCCTTTCAAATCAAAATCACAATAACGTTTGCAGATGATTAAAAAAGAATTACCTTTGCACCACAAATCATGCGGCTGTGGTGTAATTGGTAGCCACGCCAGACTTAGGATCTGGTGCTTCACGGCGTGGGGGTTCGAGTCCCTTCAGCCGCACGGAAAGAAATCAACAAAAAACAAACCTGAAAAAGCCAAATATTCTCCATTTATACACATAGCGATGCTTTGCGAAGCATAAATAAAATTTGCAAACCGGATAAGAATCTGACGGGCTTTCTATAGAAGAAGAGTAGATGGGTGGTAATGATTCTTGCAAAAAACAACAACTATTTTATTTATTAAATTACAAACGTATGAAAAAAAGAATATTTGGAATCGCATTTGTTGTTGCCATAGCTATTGCAGCAGCATGAAATTTTAGTCAGAATCAAAATAAAAAGGCCTTGTCTGATTTAGCATTGGCTAATGTGGAAGCGCTATATAGTGGAGAGGGAAGCTATGGAACTTGCTTGAGTATACGTTTGTGTCATCCCAGTTATAACTGTATTGTATATATTCATTATCCTCTTGAGATAGTCAACTTTACATGTTATGGCTATAAGAGTTAATTAAATAAAGCGAGCTAAATTGAAAGTTTATTTCGCTCTAAAACAATCAAAACTAACCTGTAAAAGCTATTTAAATCGAATGTTATGAAGTAGGATTTATTGTAATTAAGTATTTCAAAATATTTATTGTCGCATTATTATATAATTCATTAATGTTTAGTATATTTATCTCATAATAAAAACAGTTATGAGATTTGTTCGATTAACAGAAGAAGAAAAGAGCGAATGAGCGAGGTTGTATAAAACTAGTTCTAACTCAGTGGTTCGTCATCGTTGTCTATGTTTACTTTATTCCAACGAGGAACGCTCCATAAAACAAGTCA